>JAIOZM010000007.1 GCA_021740585.1 Bacteroidales bacterium | reverse complement strand
TCTTGGTTTAGAGAACTAAACTTATTTAATTTGTCATTAAATTTCGAAAAGTTTAACTATTAACTGAAACCGCCACGTGCGAGAGCATGCGTGGTGGTGTGAGAGGGCGAGGGAGTAATCCCTCTACCTACTCGATTTAGTCCAAAGAAGCCTTTGTTTGTGTTTCTTCTGGAGATTAGGGGCGAGGTGGTATGGGGATGAAGACCTTAGCCGCTTTCCCGGAGGGATTTATGAAAAGTTTTCCGATTAGAAAAAGTGCTATTCAAATTCAGAATGTTTTTGATGAATATTCAATATTTCTTCCTACCTTAGATAGAATTATATATTATAGTTCCATCCATAAAAACTGATTTTAGTATATTAGTTTTGGTTTATATGTGCATAAAAGTCTGGGAATTATGGATGGAAGGGCCGGATATATAAAGACGTTGTGGGTAATGCCGGGATAGCCTTTCGTTTCCATTTAAAACTATAATTCCAATGCGATTTAAAAAAGCTATCTTTGTATAAATGACTTTTTAATGGATTTCAAAATACTGACAGATAAACTGATTCAAGATTACACAAAAGTTGTAAAAGAATCCCCTTTGGATAAGATTGATAATCTTAAAAAGATTGAAATCCCAGTAGATTATTTTCAGTTCTATAAATCGGTATCTTCTGTTTATTCATCAAAGATTGAGGGAGAAGACATTGATTTCGATAGCTTTTTTAAGCACAAATTCTTAAAAGTAAAATTTAAGCCTGACTATACACGAAAAACAGATGATCTATTTTCAGCCTATGATTTTATTGATAATAATAGATTGGTGCTTGCAAATGTTAAAAAAGCACATTCAATTCTCAGTCAAAGTTTATTGCCAAAAAGCCAACAAGGATTGATTCGTAATAATCCAATGTTTGTCATTAATAGCGACGATAAGATAGAATATGTAGCCGCAAACCCTGAGAAAGTTAAAACAGAATTGGATAAATTATTTTTGGATATTGAATTACTGATTAAATCGGAACTAAATCCATTTGAGATTTTCTACTATGCCTCACTATTGCATTTATTTTTTGTCAAAATACATCCTTTTCAAGATGGCAATGGACGCACAGCTCGTTTGATTGAAAAATGGTTTTTATTAGAAAAAATCGGACAAAGAGCTATTGCTGTCCAATTAGAGAAAAATTATTATAAAAATCTTAAGGAATACTATGCAAATATCAGAAAGATAGGTCTTGAATATGAGGATTTGGATTATAATAAAAGTCTGGACTTTTTATTAATGACCGTTCAGGGAATTGATAATCAAGAATAGGCACATACCCACAACAAGCATTTTACACTATACCTGGTAAATCGCAATAGAGAAAAATTATTTATAAATTAGCTTAAACTTAAAAACGAAAACCGCCCTCCGTTCGCCGGTACAGTGCATACCGCCAACGTTAGGCTTTAGGATGACTGCAAAACAGATAGTTACTTGCATTTTGAAATAAATCTATTATCTTTGATACTATCATATGATACTATCAACATTTAAATAAATGAAACCACCATATAAAATAACTGGAAAGGTTTTAAAATTGGTTGCTTCGATTTCGGAAAAAATTGGAGAGGTAAATTCTGCACATTTAAATAAACCACCAACAGAATTAAGAAAGAAAAACAGGATTAAAACAATTCACTCATCACTTGAAATTAAGGGAAATACCTTGACCATTGAGCAAATAACTGCAATCATTGAAAATAAAAGGGTAATTGGACCTAAAAAAGACATTCTGGAAGTTAAAAACGCAATTGCTGCTTATGACTATCTGGACAAATTGAATCCGTATAAATTTGAATCATTCTGTGAGGCTCATGGAATATTAATGAACGGACTTATTGAATCAGCTGGAAAGCTTAGAAGTAAATCGGTTGGAATTGTTAAGGGTTCAGAGGTTGCTCACATTGCTCCACCAAGCGAAATGCTAAAACCATTAATGAATGACTTGTTTGACTATTTAAAAAATGACGAAGACATAGTTTTAATTAAAAGTTGTGTATTCCACTATGAAATGGAATTTATTCATCCATTCATCGACGGGGATGGTAGAATGGGGAGATTATGGCAAACGCTGATTTTAAAGGACTCCTATCCTGTTTTTGAATTTCTGTCAATTGAGACTTTAATAAAAGAAAGACAAGAACAATATTATGAATCTCTTGGAAAATCTGACAATACTGGAGAATCGACGGTATTTATTGAATTTATGCTTGAAATTATCCTTGAATCACTTGAGGAATTATTAAATATTCAGAATGTTAGCCTAACGAATATTGACCGGATTAATTTATTCAAGTCAATTGTAAAAAACGACTACTTTACACGAAAAGAATATTTAAAGAATTTTAGAGAAATTTCTTCAGCGACAGCAAGTCGGGATTTGAGTTTTGCTGTTGAGAATGGAATGATTGAAAAGATTGGAGATAAAAATACAACTAGATATAAATACAAATAAAAAACAAAGCCTAATAAATAGGACTTTGAGCGGTCTGCAAGACCCAGCGAGGAGTACAACAAAGTGTATAAATCATCGGGCTGTTAGTGCTAATTTCAAGGGCCTTACTTTTAATAAAATTTGTAGCAATCTGACAGAAAAGTACTTCGAAATACCCAATGCCTCGTACACTATCCGTTAGAGCCTATATTGAAAGAGAAATTCAAATAAATTAAATGACAGATTTTACTTTAAAAACACAAATTGAATTGAAAAATGGAAAACACTGAAAAGCAATGGAAAAGTGTATACACACTTGGCGGAATCACTACCATAATTGCATTAATTGGTATTTTGCTTGATGTTATTATCGGGAACATTACTGGAGGAAATTTATCAGCTTTACCACAAACAGCTGTTGAGCGCTTTTTACAATTTCATGACAATAAATTTCTGGGTTTGTACAATCTGGATTTTCTCAACAGCATCATTCAAATGATTTTAATTCCAACTTTTATTGCACTTTGCGCCACTCAACGGAAGGTTAATAAACCTTATGCTTTTTTGGCTTTGGTTATTTATCTTTTTGGTTCTGCTTTAATGGTTGCTAATAATATTGCATTGCCCATGTTGGAGCTTAGCAATAAGTATTTTGCTTCCACAATTGAATCACAAAAAATATTATATGCCGCAGCGGGAGAATCAATGCTTGCTGCAGGTGCGCATGGAAGTCCGGGGATGTTTTTGGGATTTTTTATTCCAAACATTGCAAATCTGATAATTTCAGTTGTGATGTTAAAAGGGAAAATTTTTAGTAAAATAAATTCGTGGCTTGGGATTATCGGAAGTGTTTTAATGATGATTTACGTTGTTGCGGTAAATTTTGTATCAGGGGCTGAAACAATCGCTATCGTCATCGCAATGCCGGGAGGTTTGATGTTAATGGGATGGATGGTTATTTTCACAATTAAGTTGTTTAAGTTAAGTAAATAATGAAAATGGCAATATTGATTATTTATGCCACCCGCACTGGCTCAACGAAAAAAATTGCAGAATTTATTGGTGAAACGCTGGCAAAGCTTGGTGAAGAGATCGAAATAAAACCTATCCAATCTGAGATTGAATTTGAAAGGTACAAAGCAATTGTTTTAGGTAGCGCAATTCAATCCGGCAAATTATTACCCGAAACAACAGAATTTGTAAAAATGAATAAAGTTGAATTATCGCAAAAACCTTTCGCTGTATTTTTGGTATGTATGACACTTGCAATGAAAAATAGTAGTAAGTATCATTCATTTGTATCGGCTTGGTTGGAACCAATCCGAATAATTGTGAATCCAGTAATTGTAGGGCTCTTTCCCGGTGTACTTAATATTAGTAAAATCCAAAAATTTAGTGACCGGCTTAAATTTAGACTTAGCGTTTTATTTGGAGTATGGAAAGAAGGAGACCACCGAGATTGGGATGAGATTCAGCTTTGGACAAAAAAATTGAAATCTGAAATTGATAAAAATTGAATGACCAAAATATAAAATACCGGCAGTAATTAAGTCCATATTTAAGACCAGTGTCTGTGCGGAAATCAAGGGCGGATTCTCGCACCGCCGTTCATGTCCTCACTACCAGCGACATTCTCAGAAATCCACTCCGCCATACACCAATTATTAGAGCCAATATGAACAAAAAAAGCATTACTGTTGTTTTTTTTCAATAAATCAAAATCTATATTAAAATGCAAAACACAGAGAAAAAACATGGAATCATCGCAGGTATAGCCTTGGTGTTTATGGCTATTGTCGCAGGGTTCTCATTTGGGTACGCTCACAATAGTTTGGTAGCAGATTCTGCTGAAATAACATTACAAAATTTGATTGCTAATAAATCACTTTTTTTTGCTGAATTGTCTGGATGGAGTGTAATTTTTATTTTGGATGTCATAGTGGCAATAGCATTATATTATTTCTTTCGCAGTACATCAAAACAGATATCATTGCTTACTGCTTTTATCAGAATTGCTTACTCTTTAATATTGGGGATTGCAATAGTTCATTTATTCAAAATAATACCAATTTTATCATCAAATAATTCATTATCGAATGATTTAATCGTATTTGAAATGTATTCCCATTTGCAGCTATTTGAAAAACTATGGTCAATAGGTCTTATTGTATTTGGGCTACATCTTATCGGATTGGGATATTTATCTGTTAAATCAAAATCTGTACATTGGGTATTGGGATATTTATTATACTTAGGTGGTATAAGTTACACGTTTATTCATGCCGCACGTCAATTAAGTTTATTCAACTCTGAGGTGATAAGTTCAATAGAGAACATCCTGATTTTACCAATGACACTTGCGGAAATGCTACTTGCTTTCTGGTTAATTTACAATCGATTCCGGAATACATCAGCAAAAACCACATAATAGAATATGAAGAAAGCCATTAAAATAATTGTATTTGCACCGGTTATAATTTTGGTTCTTATTGTGGCTGTTTTGTCTGTTAAATTTTCACCGCAATACGTATATCGTTTAATTACACAAAATGTGGCTGACATATACGATTACCAGCTTTACGAAAACAGAATTATAAAAGGTGCCGATAATACTTTTGAATACATAAAAAGTCCTGATTCGGCATTTGTCGAAGGTTTATTTGAGGACAGGGTAGCCAATTCCGGGTTTAAAACTTTTGAGGAATGGGCTGAGGAATCACAAACCACCGCACTGATTTTCATACGAAAGGATACTATTTTGTATGAGAAGTACTTTAACGGATTTACCAGAGATTCTTATTTCCATTCACAATCAATGGCAAAATCGTTTATTTCTTTTTTAATTGGTGCAGCCATTGATGATGGATTAATTTCAAGCATTGATGATACTATTACCGAATATATTCCTGAGCTCTTGCAAAGAGATGAAAAGTTTGGAAAAATCACCATCAGGAATTTATTGGAAATGCGTTCAGGACTTGCATACAACAAGAGCTTTCTTCCGGGGACTTATATTCATGCTCCCTGGCATGATGAAGCAATAGGGTACTACCATCCTAAGGTTCGAAAACTTTTATTAAAAAAGGTTGATGTAGAAACAGAACCCGGTGGGACTTTCGAATATTGCAATTACAACACAAGTTATTTGGGTTTAATAATTGAAAGGGCTACAAACAAAACGGTATCGAAATATCTTGAAGAAAAATTATGGACCAAAATAATGGAATACGATGCATTATTTTCCATCGATAGCAAAAAATCGGGATTTGAATACATGCCCAGTCGTTTAATAGCAAGGGCAATCGATTATGCAAGATTTGGGCGCCTTTTTCTTAAGGAAGGCAACTGGGATGGAGAGCAAATCATCTCAAAAAAATGGGTGTTAGAATCAACACGGGAAAACAAAGCGATACCTCTGAATATCTATCCCGAATGGTTTGGTGATAGTTGTAAACATGTTTATTATAGTTATCAATGGTGGGGACATGCAAACTGTGATTCCAGTTTTCAATTTGCAGCTTCAGGTAACTTAGGGCAAAATATATATGTCCTTCCTGACAAGGAAATAATAATTGTGCATTGTGGTAACTCACTGGAACATTATAGCGACTTTGATTTATGGCATGTAGCAGAAAAGTTGAACTGATTAATTTGAGAACTCTATGCGCTTTATGAAAATATTATCTTTAATTCTTTACGCTGTTTTAATTATGAATTCCTGTGACAAAGAGATTGAATCATGGAAGGGTGAAAAATTAACACAACCAAGGAATCAAATAACTGTTGAACAATTGTTAGGTAAAGATGTATTTCCATTAATCGATATGAGCTTTTTTGCCAGACCGGAATGGGCACAACCTGCCGACTGCCGGTTTTCCGCTCAAATATCGTTCAATAAAACTGAAATAACCTATCCTATAGGACGAGCTTATTATCCAGGAGAAAATTTCTTTCGGGGGGTTACTTTAGATTTTATAAGTAATGAAGAAGAGTTGATTCCCATCCAAAAAGAAATTCTTGTTAATAGTCTTCAAACCGAAGACTCCTGGAATGTAATTGTCGGAACCGGAAAAGTTTGGCATGAAGAAGAAGATGGAGATTGGTGCCGGGCATCCTTTCCGTTAACATTAACCGATAGTTACATAGGTCAGGTTAGAAACTGCGTGGCCACTTTTATATACAAAGAGGATATAATCAGTAATGTTTACTTCCAATCCAGCCAGGAAACTGCCGATTATAATGACCACCAGGTTGGTAATATGCGTGCCATGTTACCAGCAACATATACGCCCCGTACCTACTCCGATTCACACACTGTTATTGAAAATCATATTCGTCTTAAATCGAACAGGCTTCCTGTTTATCCTCTATCCACTATTGATACAGATAGTAAAATTGCTGATTATTTTGAGAAATCAATCTATACCAATGCTCCTACAAGTCTGGGTGCTGTTGTCATGGATGGAATTATTTATTTACAACCACCTAAAACAAGACACGGATTATACCCATATCCTAATGAAATGCGACATGCTGTATATTCCGTTAGTAAAAGTATGACGGGGGCTCTTGCTTTGTTTTATTTTGCAGAACGATATGGTGTTGCAATTTTTAATGAATTGATAACGGATTATGTTCCGGCACTATCCCACCTCCGGGAGTGGAAGGGAGTTACTTTTTCGCATACACTAAACATGGTTACTGGTACTGAAGGAGGAGAAGATGCTGCTCGTATGTACGAAATAATCGTCAAAGCACGAACAGCGGAAGAAGCAATTAATAATATCGCAGTTCTTGGTGATAAAATGGGTAATCCCGGTGAAAATTTTAATTACGCTTCCACCAACCTTTTTGTATTGTCCTACGCACTACAAAACTATGTGGAAAAACATGAAGGCCCAGGAATTATGTATTGGGATTTGGTTCATGAAAACGTTTTATTGCCTTTGGGAGCAGATGACTTTACCTTGCTTCGTACAGTGGAAGCGCAAGGCATAAATGGAATACCACTATTAGCGTATGGTGCATTGCCTACACTTGACAATGCTGCTAAAATCGCTATGTTGTTTTCAAACGAAGGGAAGTATAAAGGACAACAATTACTGATCAAAGAAAAATGCAAAGAAGCTATGGGACGCGCAACATGGTCTGGTTACAGTACCAATAATGATTATCGGGGCAAACATTACCGACACTCTTTTTGGGCTACTGATATCAAAGCTGAGGGATGTGATTTTGATGTGACTTACATGTTGGGCTATGGTGGAAATTATATTTGGTTTTTCCCAAGCAATTTAATTGCAATCCGGTTTATGGATGAATATAATTTAGATTTTAAAGACCTGGTTAGAGGCGTGGAGAATATCAGGTCTTCATGTCAATGAAACATAGTAAGACAAGTGTAAAGTGGGTAATGTTTTTTGAATATTATGATTAGATAATTGAATTACTGGCCCGCATAATGTGTATGGAAAATAGGCGAAATAATAGTAAATTCAGTGTTTGTAGCTCGTCTCAATCCCAGTGGCTTTTAAAATGTAAGGGTTTGATAAGTTTGAAGCCCGCAATCGTTTGGTTTGCATATACTTAACCTTGTTTACAATAATAGCGAAAAGATGAAAGTTTTATTAACAGGTGCAACAGGTTATATTGGGAAAAGATTATTACCTGTTTTAATCGATAAAGGCTATTATGTTATTTGTTGTGTAAGAGATAAAAATAAATTTCACCCGGAGGAATCAATTAAGAATAAAATTGAAATAATTGAAATTGATTTAAATAACAAAACCACACTTAGTAATATTCCGAAAGATATCGATTTCGCATATTACTTAGTTCATTCTATGTCAACTACCAAAGATTATGATAGATTAGAGAAGAAATCTGCCATTAACTTTAGAGAAAAGCTTAATGAAACAAATGTAAAACAAGTAATCTACCTTAGTGGAATCGTAAATTCTCAAACACTATCAAAACATCTTAATTCAAGGAAAAATGTTGAAGTTGAATTACGCAAAGGAAAATACACTCTAACAACAGTTCGGGCAGGAATAATAATAGGGTCAGGAAGTGCGTCATTTGAGATAATTCGTGATTTAGTTGAAAAATTACCAATTATGATTACTCCGAAATGGTTAAAAACTAAATGTCAACCCATCGGAATTTCAGACGTAATAAAAATCTTAACAGGAATATTAAATAATGAAAATACCTTCAATAAAAGCTCTGATATTGCTGGAGATGAAATTCTTACTTACAAAGAGATGTTATTAGAGTTTGCATCAGTACGTGGATTAAAAAGATATATTTGGACTATTCCAGTAATGACCCCTAAATTATCTTCGTATTGGTTGTATTTTATCACATCTACATCATACAAACTTGCTATTTCTTTGGTTGACAGTATGAAGGTTGAGGTAATAGCCAGAGATAAGGAGATCCTAAGATTACTTGATTTTAATCCTTTATCTTATAAAGATTGTGTAAAGCAAGCATTTAAAAAAATAGAACAAAATGAAATTGTTTCAAGTTGGAAAGATTCAACTGTAAGCGGAAGGTTGGATTTTAAGATTTCTGATTATATCAAAGTTCCGGAATTTGGTTGTTATAAGGACATCCGTAAAGAGCATATTATAGATCTTTCATCTTGCATTGAAAATATTTGGCGGATTGGAGGTGAGACAGGTTGGTATTATGCAAATTGGCTATGGAGATTAAGAGGCTTTATTGATAAAGTTTTTGGTGGAGTAGGTTTAAGACGTGGAAGAACCAATAACAGCAATATTCATGCAGGTGACACTTTGGATTTCTGGAGGGTATTATATGCCAGCAAAGTAGAGAAGCGGCTGCTTTTATTTGCCGAAATGAAATTACCGGGGGAAGCATGGTTGGAATTTCAAGTTCAGGGTAATAGTCTTATTCAAACAGCAACATTTCGTCCAAAAGGATTGTTCGGAAGGATGTACTGGTATGCAGTACTCCCATTTCATAGTATAATATTTAGAGGTTTGATAAAAAGATTAACTAACCTCAATACATAGGACTTTGAGCGGTCTGCAAAACCCAGCGAGGAGTACATGTTTAACTATAATTCGACTACCCTCACTGCTGCCCACCCACCGGGCAACGTGCTGCATGATTTTGCAGCACGTATGGACTGGTGTACAAAACCATTCAATGAATCAAATCATCCGCCAGTGATTCTTTTAAATCAGCCCGAACAAATCGTAGTTAAATCTGGACAAGGATTCGGATTAGATGCATTTGATACTTATGACCCTGATGGCGACAGTTTCAGTTTCTTATGGTTTAACTATCCTGAAGCAGGAACCTATAAGAACTTGATAAAAATTGAAGGGGCGGAGAATGCTCATGGAACATACATAATTGCCCCAAAAGTTGATAAAGAAGTAACCGCCCATTTTATTTTGAAAGTAACTGATAAGGGAGTACCTAATTTATCAAGTTATAAAAGAGTGGTTGTAACAATTAAACCCAAATAAACACAGCCGCTACAAGCGATAAAAAAATTACGCAAATAGCGCTACATTTGAAAAATTGTGTTTTGGTATTAACCGATTGGACCTGTATAGCCTTCCGGAGCCTATAATTCCAACCACTGGAATAAAAATAATCCTTACATACATTAAAAATACTCAATAAATTTTCATTATGAACATATGTTCATTATATTTGTAACTAATTAAGTTGATATGTCCAGACCCGAAAATAACAGGATCGTAAATCAGCCGCCGGTTTTTACTGAATTCAAACCGACTTTTGTAAAAGGCAGGGAGCTTCAGAACATTTATCTGAGTATAGACGAATTTGAAGCCATTCGACTGGCTGATTATGCCGGATTATCTCATCTGGAGGCGGCCCGGGAGATGTTGGTTTCGCGTCCTACTTTTAGCCGTTTAATTCTTAAGGCCAGAAAAAAAATGGCTGATTTTCTGATTTTGGGTAGGAAATTAATCATTGATGGCGGAAATATTCACTTTACAAATAATGTTTTACAATGTGTGGAATGTGGCTTGAATTTTATAAGCGAGATGGATATTATTCCTGAAAATTGTCCTTCATGTAACTCGGGACAATTAAGAAATCTTGCCCATGGTTTTGGTCATGGAAATTGTTGCATTCCACATAATAAAAAAGGAGGTAATTATGCCAGGGGGAAACAAAACCGGGCCCGAAGGAAAGGGTCCAATGACAGGTAGACGGATGGGATTTTGTGTAAGCAATGAACATCCGGGTTCGTTTTATTCAGACTCTTCAGCAGGATTTGGAAAAATTCGTGGCCGTGGCCGTGGTTTTGGAAGAGGTGCAGGAATGGGTTTTCAGCATCGCAACGGGATGGGATACAGGTATGGAAACAGCTATTGTAATGATCCTTCCATGGAAAATGTTTCTGAAAAAACCTTAATAGAAAATGATATTCGAATTCTCAGGGAACAGCTCAGTGGGCTGGAAGAAAGATTAGGAAAGCTGAAGGAGGATTAATTCTGAAGGTCTGGTATGCTCATTGATTTGGCACATGAAAAACTATGTCTGTGAGCATATCAGAATAAGTAAATATAGTATGAATTAAAAAACATATTTTATGCAAGGCAATGGCAGCGGTATGAACAGCGGACGGGGAGGTGGTTCCGGTCGGCAGATGGGTGGTGGTCGTAATAAAGGAGGGGCTTTTGGCTCCGGCGGATTTTGTGTTTGCGCCAAATGTGGGGAAAAAATTCCACATCAAAGAGGAGTGAAGTGCACCAGCATTAAATGTCCTTCATGTGGGAAACCCATGATACGGGAAGAATTACTTGAAAAGAAAAAAAATGAGAACAATTTTTGAAGTGGCGGATGTAGTCACAAAAACCGAACATCCTGCCATTAATCACACATTAACCGATTTAGGAATCGTAACAGATATCGATCTGAGGGACAATACGGTAGAGTTGGTATTTGCATTTCCATTCCCTGAGATCCCAATTAAAGATGCTTTAATTGCTTCTATTGAAGATCCGATCCGGGAGATGGGATTAGATTTAAACTACAGTATCCGGACTATGGATGCTGAAGAGAAAGCACAATTTATGAAAATGGAAAAAGAGGCTTGGAGAAAGTAATCCGTACTGCAAAAATTCTTTTGTATTATTTTTCAGTCTCAAGGAATTTCCAAAATAAAAAAAAAGAATAATTTGTTTTAATGACTTAACTTTGAGCCTTCATAAAAAGTATTACCTGATGTATAAATACTTATTCGGTCCTGTCCCCTCACGACGCCTCGGGATGTCGCTTGGCGTTGATTTGGTTCCTCATAAAGTCTGCTCTCTCGACTGTGTTTATTGCGAATGCGGAGCCACAACCAAACTTACCGACGAAAGAAAGGAATACGTTTTATGCGAAAAGGTCGTTACTGAACTCGATCATTTTTTTCTGAATAATCCGGACCCTGATTACATCACTTTTTCCGGATCGGGAGAACCTACCCTAAATTCACGTCTGGGCGATGTGCTTCACTATATAAAAACTAAAAAACCGGGTATTCCTGTCGCAGTTCTAACCAATGCCACTTTGCTCAGTAAAGAAGATGTAAGGGAAGAATTATTGAAAGCCGATCTGGTTTTACCTTCCCTTGATGCCGCATGTCAGGAGTCTTTTTTAAAAATTAATAAGCCCCACCTAAGCCTTCACATCAATTCATACATTAAAGGTTTAGTCGATTTCAGAAAAGCTTATTCCGGAAAGATATGGCTGGAGGTAATGATTTTACCCGGCTACAATGATTCATCATCTGAACTAAAAAATTTTTCGGACGCATTTCTGATTATACAGCCCGACAAAATTCAAATAAACACCCTCGACCGCCCCGGAACTTTATCAGAACTTCATCCTGCCAGTCGGGAAACCCTCGAGGATATTAAGTCCTATTGGGAAGATACACTCAAAAGTAAGGCTGTAAATATTCCGGTTGAGATTATCTCCTCGGTTCAGGCACGGAAAGATCTAAAGTCTTTTCGAAGCGATATGGAAACAGCTATTCTGGAGACGATTGCACGAAGACCTTGCACTGTTGAGGATTTAGCTGAAATTCTTGGGAGTCCCATGGTTGAAATCAATAAATACCTCGGCGTTCTTGAGGCTGAAAGTTTAATAGAACATAAAAGTCAAAAAAGAGGTATTTTTTATCAAATTAAGCGATGAATCTTGGATAAGCGTTTTTTATAAATGAACAGGTAAATTCATTTTTTAACACGGCAAGAATCATATAAATATCAGATATACAGAATTTTGCGTATTACTAAAAATAAATTTCTATAAATGGTTGATTTCAATAGGAATATAGGTTTTTCTTCCTAACTTTCGCCCAAAATTGAAGCTGTTATTTCATGGCTAAAATGCTGGTAAGAAGATTTATACCTATAGATTTTTTTATAAACAGCTCATAAGTACATATACATTTGCAATTTATTTATGAATTTGTCATCAATGGCAAAAAGTTTGCATATCTTTTCATACAAAAATTTTAAAAAAAAGTAAATGATCATCCCGGAATCTGTTTACTGACAATCAATTCGGAGAATATCCTGGTAAAAATATGAGGAAAAAGAAATGTAGGTTTGCAAACCATGTAAATAACACCCTGCACCATAATATTGAACTCCAATATTCCTTTCAATCTAAACCCTAAATACCAATCAATTCATTTTTATAAAATAATTTAACAAATATCGGGAATGAACACTTTAATTCTTGTCGTTTTTAGCATAGGGTATGGCCTTATTGCCCTTGAAAATAAAGTTAAAATCAATAAAGCAGCCATTGCTCTTTTTACAGGGGGAATCCTTTGGTCGATTTATATTTTAGCTATGTCGGGTCCGGAAGAGGTTGTAATACAACTGGTTGAGCATGTCGGGAGTATTTCGCAAATTATTTTTTTCCTGATTGGGGCCATGACTATTGTCGAATTGATGGATTCCTATGGTGGATTTGATATTATAACCACGCAAATTAAAACTAAAAATAAAAGGGTACTCCTTATCATTATTGCCTTTGTAACTTTTTTCCTTTCGTCGGTTCTCGATAATCTTACCACAACAATTGTAATGGTTACTCTTATGCGTAAACTCTTAAATAAGCCAAATGAACGCTTATTATTTGTTGGAATGATTGTAATCGCCGCCAATTCGGGTGGAGCCTGGACACCTATTGGTGATGTTACAACCACAATGCTTTGGATTGGAGGTCAGATTACAACGGTTAATATCATGCAAAAAATATTTCTGCCAAGTTTATTAAGTATGATTATACCGCTTCTATTAATTTCTCGCATGATTAAAGGAAATTTTGAACGAATCGATAATACAAATCACCAATCGAATATTTTAGGTTTTGAGAAAAGAATAGTTTTTATTACAGGATTGTCGGCTTTAATTTTTGTCCCGATTTTTAAATCTATCACTCATTTGCCTCCATTCATGGGTATGCTGTTTGGTTTATCAGTATTATGGATTGTGACTGAATTTTTAAATAAAGACAAGGTTCATGAACAAAAAATAACGGTAACACATGCCTTGCGAAAAATCGACATACCCAGTGTTTTATTCTTTTTAGGTATTCTGCTGGCAGTGGCGGTATTGGATTCAACAGGCCTGTTATCAAATTTAGCCACTATACTTAATAATTCGGTTGGTAACCTTAAAGCCATTGCTGTTTCCCTTGGAATACTCTCGTCAATAATAGACAACGTACCTCTGGTTGCTGCAGCTATGGGCATGTACGATTTACAAACATTCCCAACCGACCATTATTTTTGGGAACTTATTGCATATTGTGCGGGTACAGGAGGAAGCATTCTTATAATAGGATCAGCTGCCGGTGTTGCCGCAATGGGAATCGAGAAAATTGACTTCTTCTGGTATCTTAAGAACATTAGTCTGGTTGCTCTCATCGGCTATTTAGCAGGGGCATTTTTGTATATATTACTGCTTTGATTTTTAGAGTGAAATTTCAAATGGAAATTCATATAACTGTGGTATAAAACTGATTTGGTATTGAATTATAAAATCGCAAAACCGCGTATAATGCATTGCTGGAAGTATTGAATTTTTGAATGATAGAATTATTTTGGTGGAATACAGACTGATGCTGAATTGAAAATCCTCAAGCTGATAATTGATAACATTGTGCAGATCATAAGCTAAAAAAATCTGTGTACTTATCAATAAGTTATTATTTTTGTAAAAAAGCATTTATGAAAAGGTCTTATACAATAGCGGTCATTCAACTCAATTTAAATGATACTCCGGCTAATAATCTGGTAAAATGCAGCCATTGGCTTACAAAAGCAGCTAAAAAAGGAGCAGAAGTTATATGTCTTCCGGAGCTCTATGGCAGTCATTATTTTTGTCAGAGTGAAGATGTAAACAATTTTGCTTTAGCAGAACCTATGTATGGCAATTCTTTTCAGGCTTTTAGTCAATTGGCAAAGCAGCTGGCTGTGGTTGTTATCGTGCCCTTCTTTGAAAAAAGGATGTCGGGGATCTACCATAATAGTGCCTACATTCTGGATGCAGACGGTTCAGAGGCGGGACTTTACAGAAAGATGCATATTCCTGATGATCCGTATTTTCATGAGAAGTTTTACTTTACTCCGGGTGATTTGGGCTTCAAGACAATTCCTACTAAAAAAGGTAAAATCGGCACATTAATATGCTGGGATCAATGGTATCCCGAAGCCGCCCGTTTAACAGCTTTGCAGGGTGCTGAAGTTTTGTTTTATCCTACGGCTATTGGCTGGCATCCTGCTGAAAAAGGAGAGTTTGGTGCTAATCAATACGGTGCCTGGATGAATGTGATGAAAGGTCATGCGGTGGCAAACGGAATTTATGTAGCGGCTGCCAATAGAATTGGACTGGAAAAATACCTGCCCGGTACTGATGGAATAGAATTTTGGGGAGCATCATTTATAGCAGGTCCCCAGGGTGAAATATTGGCTCAGGCCTCCCACGATAAAGAAGAAATCCTGATGGCTGACGTTAACTTAGATCTTCAGGAAAACGTAAGACAGAATTGGCCTTTCTTCAGGGACAGAAGGACAGATTTTTATGGAGATATTACTAAAAGAGCAATCGATAAATAGTACAATGAATAAAACCCGGAGATTTCCTGCAGAATGGGAAAAACAAAAAGGAATCCTGCTTTGCTTTCCGCACAATGGTAATGACTGGCCTGGTAAATATCAGGCTGTACAATGGGCATTTGTTGAATTCATTAAGAAAATTACACAGTTTGAAAGGGTTTTTCTTATTGTTGCTGATGATACTTTAAAGCTAAAGGTATCCGATATGCTTGAAAGAGCTCATGTCGATATAAGTAAAGTCACTTTCATTTTCCATAAAACCAACCGGAGTTGGATGCGGGACTCAGGGCCTCTTATTGTTGAGTCAGGTAAACAAGGCCATGAGGCTGTCAATTTCAATTTTAACGGATGGGCAAAATATTCAAATTATTTTTTAGACAGGCATGTGCCGGGCGTTGTAGCGATAGCTCTGGATTTGCCTTTAACCGCAGCTACTTATAAGGGCAGACCCGTAGTATTGGAGGGTGGAGCCATAGACGTAAACGGAAAGGGAACCTTATTAACTTCAGAGGAATGTTTATTGCATCCCGGCATACAAGTCAGAAATCCGGGTTTCACAAAAACTGATTATGAAGCTGTATTTGCCGAATATCTTGGCATTACGAATGTGATCTGGATGGGAGAGGGTATTCAGGGCGATGATACTCATGGTCATATCGACGACCTTTGCAGGTTTGTAAACGCTGAAACCATTGTTACGGTAACGGAATCGAATAAAAATGATCCCAACTATAAACCTCTTAAAGACAACCTCCGACGCCTACAATCTGCGAAGTTAGAAAATGGTAAATCACCAAATATCGTTGAACTGCCCATGCCTCAGAAATTGATGTTTGAGGGGATACGGATTCCTGCCAGTTATGCCAATTTTCTTATTATCAATGGAGCTGTCCTCGTTCCTGTTTTTAACGATCCAAACGACAGGATCGTTTTAAACACATTGGCCGACTGCTTCCCTGAACGGGAAATAATTGGTATTGGAGCAACCGATCTTATTTGGGGTTTTGGAACGCTGCACTGCCTTAGTCAGCAAATTTTTCAGGGTTGAGAGAAAAGGATAAGGGGCGAAACTTTATTTAACAAGAACCTGATAAATTTTTATCTATACCAATGGGCAAAGAAAATTTACCCTGACTTAGGGGAATGATACATTTATCCAATTTAAATCAAAAGACTGATTATTATGTTTAAAAATCTAAAAAGATCTGTAAAAAGAGCCATTATTTTTTTACTTGTGATTGGGATAATTTCGACCATCGTAATTACTGCAACGAATCTCTTTGGCGATAAATTAATCAGATCGAAAACAATTAAGGTTCTGATCGATTCAGATTCAGGTAACGAAATCGATGACCTTTTCGCAATAACCAGAGCACTTATTGCTCCCGAACTTGAGGTGGTTGGCCTCACTTCGGCACATTGGGAATTTCATCCCGAGGCAGGCGACTCCAGCCTTGAGGTGAGTCAGTACTTAAATGAAAAATTGCTCAGATTATCAAATAAATCTGATATCCCTCATCCACGCGGATCTTCCGGTATGCTTCGTTATTGGAGCGATCCGGTTCCAAATCCTTCCAAAGCTGCTGAGTTTATGATAGCTAAAGCAAAGGAAATGCCAGGAAGAACGAAATTAAATATTGTCACTCTAGGGGCAGTAACCAATGTGGCCTCAGCCATTCTTATGGATCCTGAAATTATCCCCAAAATACGAGTGTATTCAATGGCTCTGCATTATGATACTAAAACCCGGGTTTGGAATAAAAACGAATTCAATGTTAGAAATGACCTTGATGCTATGGATGTATTATTAAATACCGAGGGACTTGAGATGCATATTATGACCGCCACAACTTCAAAAAATTATGTATTCACCCTGGAAGAAACCCGTAAAAGTTTTTACGGGAAAGGACAAGTCTGGGAATTTCTGTTGGAAAAATGGGAGGAAAAATTCCCTGATCATCAAACATGGATCATGTGGGATGTGGCTCTTATTGAGGCAATTCTTAATCCCGATTTTGTAAAATCGGAGCAAATTCTAACCCCACCCGAAAATCTTCAACGAACGGTAAATGTTTATACTGCCATAAACAAGGAAATGATGCTGGCAGATTTCTGGGCGGTAGCATTGAAAGAGATGAGAAGAAGTGATAGGAAGTGATAGGAAGTGATGTTTTATATTTGAGTGATAAGAGTTGGAATCTTTTCAGGAATGTTACATCTGGGGATTGATAAAATAAGTCTTTCATTTCCAAAATCTCCGACCTGTCAAATTTTTTCTTCTTCGCGAACTTTGCGCAATCCCTTGCCCACTTTGCGGTTAAATTCCCCTAATCCCTTCGTCATCACGTCATCACGTCATCACGATATCTCGGCATCGCCTCTTCCCACCACAATTTCAGTTTCTACATTAATTTTTAAGCAATAAATATTATCTTTAGGTCGAAATAAATAATGATGAGTGATTTTATAGTATCTGCAAGAAAATACAGACCGGAAACCTTTAAATCGGTAGTGGGTCAGGATAGTATTACCTCTACCCTTAAGAATGCCATTTCGAATAAACATCTGGGTCATGCATATCTTTTTACCGGTCCGCGTGGAGTAGGGAAGACCACCTGTGCAAGAATATTTGCCAAAGCTACAAATTGTCAGAATATTAGTGCCGATGGAGAAGCCTGTAACGAATGTGAATCCTGCGTTTCTTTTAATGAATCGAGATCCTATAATATTCACGAACTGGATGCCGCTTCAAATAATAGTGTAGATGATATAAGGTCTTTGAACGATCAGGTTCGGATTCCTCCACAACTCGGGAAATACAGTATTTATATAATCGATGAGGTTCACATGCTTTCATCCGCGGCCTTTAACGCCTTTTTAAAGACCTTAGAGGAACCGCCGAAGCATGCTATTTTTATCTTAGCTACTACTGAAAAACATAAAATTATTCCTACCATACTTTCCAGGTGTCAGATTTTCGATTTCAACCGTATTAAAGTCCCTGATGCTGTAAAATACCTCAGTTACATTGCAAAGGAAGAATCTATAGAATATGAACCCGAAGCCTTCCATGTAATTGCTCAAAAAGCCGATGGTGCCATGCGGGATGCGCTTTCTATTTTTGATCAGGTAGTTAGTTTTAGCGGGGGATCCATAAAATATCAAACCGTTATTGAGAATCTTAATATTCTCGATTTCGAATATTACTTTAAGCTTACCAACTTTTTTTTAGAAGGAAATACCTCTCAGCCACTGCTTATTTTCGATGATATACTGAACAGAGGTTTTGATCCTCATAATTTTATTAACGGTCTGGCCACTCATTTCAGAGAGTTATTGGTATCAACCGATACGCAAACCATTCAACTTTTGGAAGTTAGCGATAACCTGAAGGAAAAGTATCTTACTCAGGCTAAGAAAGTCAGCCCCGATTTTTTATTCGCTCTCCTCGATATTTGTTCTCAAATTGATCTTCAATATAAAGGAAGTAGAAATCAAAGACTCCTTATAGAATTGGGACTTATTAAAATGGCGAATGTTGTCGCCGAAAAAAAAAAGCACTTAACGGAGCAATCTCAGGATAAACCCGATGAAAAGGAAAGTATTTCTGTTCCTGAAAAGGAATCACAGAATGAACCCATCCTAATTGAAAAAAAAGAAGCTGTTTTACCCGAAAATCCTGTCCCAACCCTGGCAGCCAAAACTACAGAATCAAAAACCGAAAGCAGGGAAAAGAGTGATCCTGAAATTCAAATAAAGAGAAATCTTGTTAAAGCACCTGTCATTTCTATCAAAGATGCCCTCCAAAAAAAAGCGACAATCAATGAGAAGCATACTGAATCAGTTGAAGAGCTTCAGGATGTGCCTGAAATAATTGAAGATGAATCATTGCCAAATGAGATTTTTTCCAAGGAAGATTTACTAAAATCATGGGATGTCTTTGTTGAACAAATAAAAGAAGATAAACCCCGTATTTACAGCACATTAAAGGAGAAGGATCTATCGATCACTAAAGAATTTCTTATTGAAATTGAGTTCGATAATCTGGATCAGTTAGAAAATTTTAACCATCAGATTAAACAACAATTGATTAATCATTTAAGAAGCGATTTATCAAATTCCTCTATTGATATTATAACCCGGTTAAAAGACAGGGATGATACCGGGAGAAGGCTTTATACGGTTGAGGAAAGATTTAAATACCTGGCAGAGAAAAATCCATCTCTGGTGAAGCTAAAGCAAAAATTTAATCTGGATTTTGACTAAAAGCACTATTTTCATAAAAATATTCTACACATTCTAATTCAAAGCGGGAGAATATGATTTTTGGAAAATTCAGCCTGTGTTTAGATGGCTTTTTTTTATTATATTTGAATACTAATACAAAAAAAATACTACAATGTTAACAAATGCAATGGAAACAATTCTCAATCAGCAAATTGAGAAAGAAGGATATTCTTCAAACCTATATCTGGCAATGGCCGTTTGGGCTGAATCTAATGGTTTTAATGGTATTTCGAAATGGTTATATGCCCAATCAGAAGAGGAAAGACTTCATATGCTAAAATTTATCCACTTTGTGGGTGAAAGGGAAGGCACAGCTATTATTCCTGAATTTAAAAAACCACCTGTCGATTATGGCAATGTTAAAAATCTTTTTGATGAGGTTTTTAAACATGAGAAATACATCAGCGCATCCATCAATGATATTGTTGGAAAATCATTAGACGAGAGAGATTATACTACTCATACATGGATTCAATGGTTTGTTAATGAGCAAATTGAAGAAGAAGCAAGTGTAAAAGAAATTCTCGACAAACTTACTTTGGTAGGTGACAAAAACATGTATATGTTCGATCGCGATATTCTTGGTATGCGCGTTGCAGCTGGGGAATAATTTGTATAATACTTCAGAGGAAATTAAGCAGGAATCTGATTTCAGGTTTTCTCAAAATAAAAATGGTCTGTCTCAAATCGAGACAGACCATTTTATTTTATTGCAAATTCTTAAAGACCCTCAAAACTATTCAATAATCAATTTTCTATTAAAAATACGATCCGTTGTAAGAACTCTGATAATATAAATGCCTCTATTTTTAACATTTATAGTTTCATTCATCATACCGGGATGATCTATATACTTCTCCATAATTTTTCTTCCTTTAAGGTCGTACAATTCGATTTTTGACGAACTTTCTGATAGGTATTGAATGTTTACGCCTCCATTAGACGGATTGGGGAAAATATTAAATTCAGCTTGATTTTCAACCATAAGTTCCTCAATTCCAACAGGTGAATGAAATACATAAAGGTAAAACTCACCTTCCTCACCACCGGCACTGCCGTCAATTTGTATCCAATATTGCTTGCCTGGTTCCAGTTCAACAGAATTGAGAGCAGCAGCGTATTTTTTGTTGGCGCCAAAGTAATCATCATTGGCAGCTATTAAAGTATATTTCCCATCGAGTAAAGAATCGCAGCTAACAGCCTCGTATATAGCTATCTGCGTATCGAATCCGGTGGTTATAAAAGTATTTGTACTTTCAAGGGCAACATATTTGAACCAAACGGTATTCTGCAATCCACTTTCGTTACACCACGAATATTGAGTATTGCAATCGCTGGTATCGGGAAGTGGTTCGTTTAATTCGGTGGATGCGTCGACATTTGTAAACGGTCCGTTGGCTCCGAAACTTAGTTCGTATGCATCACAAATTTTATCATTATCCGGACCGGGAATAACATTTATGGTAATGGTATCAGTCATCTGACAACTGCCAATGGAACCAGTAACAATAAAGCTTGTGGTATCTCTCACAGAAACAGTAATGGAAGAATTGTATGGATCGGCTATTTCAATGTCTGATACCCATTCGAAAGTATTGGCACCCATTGCAAATAAGGTAGCCGGTTCTTCAGAATGATAGTCGGAAATATCTGTGCTACCTACAATAAGTTTAACACTATCTGTTACCTCAAAATAATTTTTAAACGATACCTGAGTGTTGGAACCCGTTTTATAAATTGTAGCGAAAATATTTTTCATCCCTTTTGTCGGGAATGCAACATAGGCGGTATCGGATAAAGCTGCAGTAACTGTTTTTTCGTTATTGAAATTCCACACTACACTATCAGCTGAATTAACAGATTCTATATAAAATCCAGCCTCTTCATTGAGACAGGAATACTTATTCAGAGGATAGATTTCCCCATAAGGCACGGCAGAATTCGTAGGGTAAAAAGATGATTCCCAAAGTCCCCGACCATAGGTTCCGACAATGATCCTGTCAAAATTGTCCTGAATTTCTATATCGTTTACAATAACATTTGGAAGACCCTTGTTAAATAAAGCCCATTGCGTTAATGAATTATCTCTGTAGTAAATCCCATGATCGGTTCCCAAATACAGGGCACCATTATGATTTTTATGGGATTTGATGAAATTGGTGGGGATATTTGGCAGGCCTTCAGAATAATTCACCCAGGTATCACCAGCGTCTTCGCTCATATAAACTTTTTCACCTGCATCAAAACCGGAAAGAGACAGCCATATTTTTTCCGGATTATTAGGTGAAACGGCAACAGACATTATAGATAAATCGGGTAGATTATCACTAATTTTTTCCCAGCTGATTCCTCCATTTTTTGTACGGAAAGATTCTTCATAAGTCGAAGCATAAATATAATCCTCATTGGACGGGGAAACCGCAATTGACCTGAAGTTTATTCTATCAGTAAGAGAATTGGAAAGAGGTATCCAGGTTTCGCCAAAATCAACCGACTTATAAATATTTTTATAGGCAACATAGATATGGTCGGGATTTTTCTCCGATACAATTATAGGTGTAACCCATGCTCCTCCTCCCCGTTCCTGGGAAGGGCCAAAAGAATAAAATGTTTCGCCTGCATCGCGGGATATCCAGAAATTGCCATAATAGTAACTTGTAATAAGAACATCAGAATCGTCTGGCTTTACCAAACAATCCATTCCATCACCGCCTGTAACTTCAGCCCATTGACCATTTCTTCTCATGAAACTGCCATTATCCTGATTTCCTGTAACAAAAAGATCCTTCATACTTTGTGATGCAGAGGTTTTATATACCTGCAAGATTGAAAATCCATCACTCAGATCTACCCAGTCAACACCTTTATTGGTGCTTTTATGCAATCCACCATCGTTACAAGAAAATAAATCCTTGGTTACAGGAGAATAAACCAACATATGATGATCTGCGTGAACATAATCGGTATTTTCATCACCAATCCAGTGTGCATTTATGTTCCAATTTGCTCCTCCGTTGCTCGTTTCCCAAATATTAATACCGCCAACGAATATTTTATTTTCATCATCAGGATCCACTGCAAGGGCTAAATCATACCAACCTTGACCGCCGGAATCGTCTCCTGTCATATCCCACCCCAGTAAATTAAGCTTAGAATCGTCATAAATTTTAGTAAAACTATTCCCCTGATCGCTGCTCTTATATAAAGCAAAAAGTCCACCATTTTTCACACTCGAAGCCAGAGCATAGACTGCATCTGGATTGGCAGGAGTAACAGCTAACTCAACACGTCTTGCTTTATCGCTGAGATCAAGTCCGCTAAACAATATTTTTATTTCCAGACCATTATTCTTAATCCTGAAAATCTTCGCATTTACACCGGTTGAATAATATTCTGTGGCATAAACAATCTGAGGATTTGTGGGGTGAAATTCCAGATCTTTAAAATGACCCGATCGTAATAGTTTGTAGGTTTGGAAACCATCATCGGTACGGAATAGCCCCTTGTTTGAAGTGGTATAAAGTATATTCGGATTGCTTGGATCGATAATAATTCGTCTGAAATAATAGGTTTCGCTTAGATCCAGACTAAATTGAGTGGGAAACCAGGTTGATCCACCATTTGTCGATTTTAAGATTCCCGAACCATAGGTATCGCCTGAATCTCCATCACCGGTTGCTATATATATTATGTTAGGATCCTGAGGATTGATAGCAATATCAGATACCCCTAAACTTGCCAGCTGATCGCCAATTGAAGTCCAGGTAGTTCCGCCATCGATAGTTTTCCAAAGACCACCTGAAGGTGCACCGGCATACATAATATTTGCGTTGGTAGGATGAAATGCAACTGTATTTAGCCGACCTGCTCCCGAAAACCTGTCGTCGTATGACAAAGGCGGAACAAGGTCAGGTCCCAAAGGCTTCCAATCTGCCTCATCTGCAGTGATTAGCATGTTATCCCTTACCAGACTCTGGTAGGAAGGTAAATTCAGCTTACCTTCAGGATATACTCTGGGTTCCATAAAATGCTCCCACCTTCTGAATTGCTGCCATCCTTTTCCCTTTTCTATTTTTCTTCCATCCCAGTATCGTTCAAATTGATCCTGAAGTAAGTAGAAATCACCTTTTTCAGTTTCAGATTTCTTATCAATAGTATACTCTGTCCAAGGTTGGGCGTTTACTGACAAACCTAGCCAGACAAATATGCCGGTAATAATAATTTTTGTGTACATGAAGAATTTTTAATGGTTTAAATATGTATTACAATTAAACAGGAAAATTGTTTACAAATCATTCAGAACAAAGATTGGGAATCTTCTGAAAAGTTTTTTATTTATTCTCTTTTTTTTGATAAATGCAGAGTTTCAGTATTTCAATCTTGATCCGTCTATGCAGGAAGTCTGGTATTCGTTTACTGATTTAAGTCAGGTACCTGCAGATTTGTCATAATAATTGCCTTCACAATTGATATTCCGGCAACAATACTCTTTTTTTTTACAAAAATAAGCTTAATCCCTTATTAATAAGTCATTTTCAGGATAATTATTCGGAAGAATCAACGATTTTCTTGCCAAACATTGCTTATTTTTCGGGCTAATGCAAAATTAATTTAAATTTCTTTCATTTGGTTCAATGTTTGCAAATATCTTTGGATATATAAAATTAAGTTTACCGGAACATTAGTTAAATTTTTATAAAAAAGCTAATTTTGCCGGCCAACAATACAAATATTTAAGTTATGGGTATAGTAAATTCATTACTGGGAAAATTTCTTGGTAATAAAGCAGATAGAGATCTGAAGGAAATTCAGCCGGTAGTTGACAAAATTCTTGAAATATATCCAAGCATTAAGGCTTTGAGCGATGATGAACTTCGAAATAAAACTTTTAGTATCAAAGCCAGAATAAAAGAATTCGTTCGGAATGAGGAAGATGAACGGATTGAGTTAAATGCTAAGGCTGATGATAACGCGCTGGATATCACTGAAAAGGAGAAAATATATGATAGACTCGATAAGCTCGATAAGGAAATAGATGAGAAATACGAAGTAGTTTTGAATGAGGTACTCCCTGAAGTCTTCTCAATCGTTAAGGAAACAGCACGCCGTTTTTCGGAAAATAAAAAACTTGAAGTTAAGGCACTGGATTTTGATAAAGATTTATCCGTTGAAGGTAGTCATATCGAGATAAAGGGTGATAAAGCAATTTGGCACAGTAAATGGCTTGCTGGAGGAAATGAGATTAGCTGGGAGATGGTGCATTACGATGTTCAGCTGTTTGGTGGAGTGGCGCTTCATAAAGGAAAGATAGCAGAGATGGCCACCGGTGAAGGAAAAACCCTGGTAGCTACTTTACCGGTTTTTCTGAATGCTCTTTCAGGAAAAGGGGTTCATGTGGTAACAGTAAACGACTATCTGGCTAAAAGAGATGCTGAATGGATGGGGCCTATATATCAGTTCCATGGTCTTACCATTGACTGTATCGATAAGCATAAACCAAACTCCGATGAAAGAAGGAAAGCATATAATTGCGACATTACATACGGAACAAATAACGAATTTGGTTTCGATTATCTGAGGGATAATATGGCTTTGAGTCCACAGGATTTAGTGCAAAGAAGACATAATTATTCTATAGTTGATGAAGTCGACTCTGTTTTGGTCGACGATGCCAGAACACCACTCATTATTTCAGGACCCATTCCAAAGGGTGATAAACAGGAATTTCTTGAGTTAAAGCCAAGGGTTGAAAAGATAGTATCCGCACAAAGAAAACTTGTTAACGATATTCTGGTTGAAGCAAAAAGACTGCTGCAGAGTGGCGATACAGAGAAAGCCGGATTTATGATGCTTAGAGCACATAAGGGCTTACCAAAAAATAAGGCTTTGATTAAATTATTTTCAGAAGAAGGAAATAAAACACTCCTGCAAAAAACCGAGAATGTTTACATGCAGGAGAACTCAAAGCGTATGCCTGAGGTTACCAGTGAATTGTATTTTGTGATTGAGGAAAAACAGAATTCAATCGAACTAACCGACAAGGGTATTGATCTCCTGAGCTCAAGTGAAGAACCCGATTTCTTCATATTACCTGATATTGGTTCTGAAATTGCTGAAATCGAAAAATCGGGCAAAAGTGATACTGAGAAATTACGTATCAAAGACAAAATGCTACAGGATTATGCTGTTAAATCAGAACGGGTTCATACAGTAAATCAACTTCTTAAAGCATATGCCTTGTTCGAAAAAGATGTGGAATATGTGGTTATAGACAATAAAGTTAAAATTGTTGATGAGCAAACCGGTCGTATTATGGAAGGCCGGAGGTATTCAGACGGTTTGCATCAGGCTATAGAAGCTAAGGAAAATGCTAAGGTGGAGGCTGCCACTCAGACTTTTGCAACCATCACTTTGCAGAACTATTTCAGAATGTATCATAAACTGGCAGGTATGACCGGAACAGCGGAGACCGAGGCCGGAGAATTATGGGATATTTATAAATTGGATGTTGTGGTTATTCCTACCAATCGTCCTATTGTGAGAGATGACAGAGAGGATTTGGTTTATAAAACCAAAAGAGAAAAGTACAATGCCGTAAGCGATGAAGTGGTAAGTCTGGTTAGTGAAGGTCGTCCGGTACTTGTGGGGACAACTTCTGTTGAAATATCAGAATTGTTAAGCCGGATGCTTAAAATGAAAGGCATTCCTCATAATGTTCTGAATGCAAAACTCCACCAGAGAGAAGCCGATATTGTGGCTGCCGCGGGTAAAGCAGGGAATGTTACTATTGCTACAAACATGGCCGGTAGAGGAACAGATATTAAACTTTCTCCTGAAGTGGTAAAAGCCGGTGGACTCGCTATTATCGGTACAGAAAGGCATGAGTCGCGACGTGTTGACCGCCAGTTGCGTGGTAGGGCAGGGCGACAGGGAGATCCGGGTTCGTCGCAATTCTATGTGTCTTTGGAAGATGATCTGATGCGTTTATTCAGCTCGGAAAGAATTGCAGGATTGATGGACAGACTTGGATTGAAAGAAGGGGAAGTTATTCAGCATTCCATGATTTCCAAATCGATTGAAAGGGCACAAAAGAAGGTTGAGGAAAACAACTTTGGTATTCGTAAGCGTTTACTTGAATATGACGACGTAATGAATTCTCAGAGAGAAGTTATTTATAAGAGAAGAAAGCATGCTTTATACGGCGAAAGACTCAATGTAGATATAGCAAACATGATGTATGATGTTGTTGAAAGTATTGTAAATCAATATCATGGAGATGGAAATTATGAGGACTTTAGCTTTGAGCTGATTCGTACCTTGTCTATTGAAAGTCCGGTTAAAGAAAAAGAATTCCTGAAAATAAGCTCTGAAGAATTAATCGAAAAACTTCATAGTCTTATTCATAATACCTTTAAACGTAAAGAAGAGGCAATGGCAAAACAAGCTCAGCCTGTAATTAAAGATGTCTATGAAAAACAATCGGCTATTTATGAAAACATAGTAGTTCCTGTTTCCGACGGTTCAAGAATTTTCAGAGTGGTTTCAAATCTGAAAAAAGCCTATGAATCGGGTGCGGCTGAAGTGATGAGGTCTTATGAAAAAACCGTCTCCCTCGCAACCATCGATGATAACTGGAAAGAACACTTGCGTGAACTGGATGATCTGAAACAAAGTGTTCAGAATGCCACATACGAACAAAAAGATCCATTGCTGATCTATAAATTTGAGTCTTTTGGATTGTTTCAGCAGGTAATAGATAAAATTAATAAAGAAGTGGTTTCCACTTTGATGAAGGGGCATATTCCTATTTCGGATTCTTCTGGTGTGCAGAAAGCTCAGGCTCCAAAGAGATTGGATTTGAGTAAGTTTGAAGCAAATAAAACAGAAACACCCTCTTATAATGATCCATCAGGTGGGCCGGATTCAAAAAAAGCTCAACCTGTCAGAGTTGATAAAAAAACCGGTAGAAACGATCCTTGTCCTTGCGGTAGTGGTAAAAAATATAAAAACTGTCACGGAAGTTCCGGAGCATAGTGTTTCATTGATTAAATTTCTTTAGTGCAATCATTAACTTAGGATGGCCGTCAGAATTATCATCCTGAGATTCCCCGACTATGCTTGAGTCCACATTTAATGAGGGAGGTAGTGTTTTTTTATCGAATGCTGTAAAGAAGCAACTGTGGACGCGGGATACTCAATAGATATTCAGAGACAAGCCTATACGAATTGGATTGATGGAATGGTTATCGGGAATGTTATCGTACCTCCACCCAGGTTCAAATAAACTAATGAAAAATTCATTTATGGATGGACCTGAAAAATCTCCAAATAAAGTGAATCCGATTTTATCCTCGCCATTTTTATTTTTTTTGACTAAATCAAATCCTGCGAGATAAGATATTCCGGGACCGGTCTGACGGTATGTATCATTTGGTTTACTTCCGCTACTGTAATTATAATCGATAACGCTTGAAAAACTTCCTCCTGCGAGTCCAAGCCATAGATTGCTGTTTTTAATTGGATATTTATATTTAACTATAGCTCTGATAGTTACAGTTATACTTGTTCTGGTAACGTCTTCCAGATAAATTTTAGTGAAAGGATTACCCGATTGTGCCAGCACCCAATCTGAGGTCGAACGTTGGCCTTTTAGTGCTACAGGAACCGAAGTGCCATAATATCCTGCCTGTAAGCCAAATTCAAAATTACTCTTAGTTTTTTTATTAATTCCTACCTGGCCAAACCAACCAGGAATTATAACCTCCATATCACTATTCTTCACAAGATTTGGTGCATGCTCAGGAAGCATGGGAACGTTTACCAGACTGGGTATCTGGTAGCCTCCGGCAATCGAAAAACAACCTGATTTTGGTTTCTCTTTTGGAGGAACAATTACTGTAATGCCTTCAACAGTACCTATTTCCTGAGCTTTGGAAGGGAAAGAAAAAAAAAGTAAGAAAAATAAAAGGTAAAATAAAAAACGCATATATATTTTTTTGCAAACCTAATCAGAAAAATTTAATTATAAAATTTGTGATTATGTTTAATAAAAGTCTAAATTTAATGTAACCAATTTTAAGTAATTATGTATAACGAAGGAATTTTGATGTATTAATTAGTATAGACCTCCTCTGATAAAAATATAATCTACATGAAAAATTATTAATAAAATGGAGAAAGTAGTGCAAGAGAAATATAAAATCCTTTATGTAGATGATAATGAAACTAATCTGATTCTCTTTAAGGCCACCTTTCAGGATACTTACGATGTGTATATCGCTGGTTCTGCCAAACAAGGTCTGGAGTTGCTAAAAGAACATAAATTTCCACTGCTGGTAACCGATCAGCAAATGCCTGAAATGACCGGGACTGATTTTTTAGAAATTGTCGCTAAAAAATATCCTGAAGTTATGCGATTCATACTTACAGCCTATTCTTCTTTTGATATTCTGGTTGAGGCCATTAATAAAGGTCTTATTTATGGCTTTTTTAATAAACCATTCAAAGCAGCTGAGATGAAAGCCTCATTTGAAAAGGCATTGGAGGTTTATTTTTTGCGGGAATCTAATCGAAATATGATTTCTGCACTTGAAAAAGCAAATAATGAATTATTGAATATTGATAAATCAAGAACCAAATACCTCAAAGAAACTACCGATCAGATTAAAAAGCCAATCAATAAGATAATGAGCACGGTACACATGCTCAAAGATCGTATTGATTCTAAAGATTTAAATGAGTTGATTCCTTATCTGGACTCTGCCGTTGCAAAACTGGAAAGCTTTTCCTTTGCATCAGAGCAACTTTCTATATTGAATGATGACAGCAGACAACTTAAGTTCGAAAATATTTCAATAAAGGAATTGGTTGAAATAAGCATCATTGAAAACAGACCTGCCCTGAAGGAAAATGATCTTAAAATTAATCTCGAAGAACAGCTTATTAATTTTACCATCAGTGGAGATTATAATCTTTTTACCTATTGTATATCAAGAATTATTCTTAATACAATCCCGCATATTGAAAATCAGGGAAGCTTAATAATCAAGTTATATAATGACGATAAAAATATTTTTTGCGAGATAAAGGATAGCGGAGAAAATTATACCGAAAAAGAGGTGGAAGACCTGACTCATTTATATAAAGAAAAATCTGAACAGTCTTCTATGAATTTAGGAATAGAAACCTTATTGGTTGTAAATATTATAACTGCTTATAAATCAGAAATAAGTCTGAAAAAGAATAACGATAAATCATATTCAACAATACTTAGCTTTCCTATTCCTGAAGTATAATGTTTTTTATGATTCCTACAAAAGAAGACCTGGCATAAAATACCTGTGATATGACAGATTCAATGCTTAAAGCTTTAATGAAGTTATTTGCCATTCTTGCAAGTATTAATAAAGACATGGCAAAAGTTATATCAAGGAATTTCGTCGAATCATTCCTAAAAACTCAGTTTAGTGTTAAAATTGTTGAAGATTCACTGGAAATATTTAATCAGGAAATTGACCGCTTAGAAAGCATTAAGAGTATTAATGATTTAAAACGAACTTCTTTATTTTCTGTAAAAATATTAACCATATGCAATCACATTAATAAGGAACTTCACATTAAAAACAAATTCCTGATTTTACTCAGCTTAATTAAATTCTCAAAATATTTCGATGAAGAAGCCGATTCCAATAACGACTTTAAACAGGCTATCAGCGACACCGTAAAGACTATTTCTGAAGAAATTTCTATTTCCGAAAACGAATACAGTAATTGTAAAGCATTTATTGTAGATAAGTTTTACAGAGTGCCGGAAAAAGATAAGTTGTTTATTGTTAGTGACGATAGTGATTTTAGTTTTGAAAAAATCAACCATTTTTATAAGCCAGATATTTCTGGTCAGGTTTTCTTCCTGAAGATAGAGCAGGCAGATTTATACATTTTTTATTATCTGGGAAATGGAAAACTTGAATTTGCCGGGAAAACCATTCACCCAAACCATGTATATATTTTTGCTAAAGGTCAATCTTTGAAGATTGAAGATCATAGCTCCATTTATTATATCGATATTCTTAACGGCTATAGAAATAAATTAAATACACGTCAAATTAGTTTTGTTGCAAAAGAAATTGAATTTAAATTTCCTAATAGTGATAATGGAATCCATAAATTTAGTTTTAAGGCGGAATCGGGAGAGCTTATTGGTATTATGGGTGGTTCAGGAGCAGGGAAATCTACACTACTTCGACTTTTGAGCGGGACTTATACTCCAGCAAGTGGAAGTGTATTTTTCAACGGCTATGATATTTTTAATAATGATGCTGAAATAAAGGGGATTATTGGCTATGTGCCTCAGGACGATATGCTTATAGAGGATTTGACCGTTTATGAGAATTTATATTATAATGCAAAACTATGTCTGGGTAATTTAGATGAAAGCCATATTCATGATACAGTAATTAATGCGCTCAACAGATTTGATCTTTTTTATGTAAAGGATCTCAAAGTTGGATCTCCTGTCAACAAATTTATTAGTGGTGGACAAAGAAAAAGGCTAAATATTGCTCTTGAGCTGATCATTGAACCATATTTATTATTTGCAGATGAACCTACCTCGGGCTTGTCTTCATTCGATTCTGAGAATGTGATGCACCTTTTAAAAGATCACGCAAATCAAGGCAAAATTGTAATCCTGAATATTCATCAACCATCTTCTGAGTTGTTTAAAATGCTCGATAAATTGTTGATCCTGGATAAAGGTGGCTATCCTGTGTATCTGGGGAATCCATTAGACGCATTTTCATACCTTAAAAGAATGGCCAGCAGGGTCGATGCCTCCGAAATTGAGTGTCTGGCATGCGGAAATGTGCAGACAGATGATATACTAAATGTTATAGAAGCAAAAAATGTTGATGAGTTTGGTGAGTTTACTACCGAGAGGTTAAGTCCGCCGGAAAAATGGTATTCACTTTTTTTGAACAATCTACAGGATAATACCATTTCTTCACCTCAAAAGATGGAAATTCCTGAACTTAAATTTAAAACTCCGGGAGTTATAAAACAATTTCTCATTTATAGCAAACGGAATTTATTTACAAAACTGGCAGACAGGCAGTTTGTAATTTTTGCCTTATCGATTGCTCCCATTTTAGCTCTGATAATTGGTATTTTTACCAAATATGTTAGTGGAGATAATCAGAATCCGGAAGCCTACGTTTTCAGTAATAACGAAAATTTGCCTGCCTATATTTTTATGTCGGTAATTGTGGCATTATTTGTTGGATTAATAATAAGTGCTGAGGAAATTATCAAAGACAGAAAAATATTGAGCCGGGAAAAATTTCTTAGCCTTAGTCGTACAGCCTATTTAAATTCAAAAATATTGTTTCTTTTTTGTCTTACTGCTATTCAAATGTTGATTTTTGTTCTTATTGGGAATGGAATCCTTGAAATTCAAAATTTAAATTATAGCTATTGGCTGGTTTTATTCTCCACCAGCAGCTTTGCTGTTATGCTGGGTCTTAATATTTCTTCGGGACTTAAATCGGTTGTGGCTATATACATAAATATACCATTTATATTAGTGCCATTAATTTTACTCTCAGGTGTTATTGTGAAATACGATAAGCTTCACTATAAATTATCGTCTACCGAATATGTTCCGGTAGCCGGTGACTTAATGGCTTCGAGATGGGCCTATGAAGCATTGGTGGTTAATCAATTTAAAAATAATAATTACGAAAAGTATTTTAATGAGATAAATACAGAATCGTCCAATCTCTTATATGAACTAAATTTTCTCATCCCCGCAATAAATAACAAAATATATGATTTTAAGAGATTACAAGATGCGGAATTTGGTTCTGAAAATTACCTAAATACCCTAAACCTGATTAAAAATGCATGCAATCAAATGGCAGGTTTTGATTTCAACGATTATTTTATCAGGGGAGAAGTTAATTCAATCGATACAGATTTGCTTAGTAAGGCTATTGCTAAAAGAAGGAATTTTTTGATCAGAGAAACCAATCTTCTTTCAGCACGAAAGGAAGACAAAATTCTGTCAATATTGAATAATGGAATGTCCCAAAACGATTTTGTAAGGTTAAAATCTGAGAATTACAATAAAACCATTGCCGATCTGGTATTGAATAACAATGAACTAATAAAAGTAAAAGAACAAGGTACAAGGCTTATTCGTAAAGATAGTCCTGTTTACCAATATCCCGGTTCTGATTATGGCCGTGCACAATTCTATTCAGGGCTTAAACGGATCGGCAAATGGGATATTGATACATTCTGGTTTAATATTTCAGTACTTTGGCTTATGACATTAATTTTATATTTGAGCTTAATAACAGACTTTCTAAAAAAGATAACTTTTTTGTTTGATCGTTCGTATAAAAAAGGATGAAAAAGGGTTATGAGATTAAGTATTTAAAAATCAAGTAGTTAATCCAACTTCCTGCTTCCCTCATAAACAATAGCCAAACATTAACCCTGAACGGGTAAAGCGGGAGGCTGAGAAAATGAAGGAGGGGCAAGGGGAGAAATTGAAGAATAACAAATAGTGAATAATTACATTCACATAAATTTTTAAACAATGAAAATAGTTTTGAGCAAATTTCTGGGGATAACATTAGCATTTTTTATGCTAATTGCTTTTTCCTTTTGTACAAATACCCAAAAGGAAGACAAGTCACATGGCAGCAAAGATGCCGTAAGTGAGCTGAACGGTGAGGAAGATTTTTTTGGTGATGAAATGGTTTTGTTCTCTTTGCCATCACCTGGCGAAATAATTGAGAGGCTTAAAGAATCGGACATTTTTTATAGTAAGGAATTTACCAATCCTGCTGGTAATAATGATAAATACGTAGGATTACAATCCCAGGCTTTAAATCTGGGCGTATATATTGCTGATATGGCTTATTCTGCTGTGTTTACCCGTTCGAATGAAACAATAGAATATCTCGATGTTATTCAAACCATGGGTAATGAAATTAACATTTCTACCAGCGCATTCGAATCATTGGCTGAACGCTCTAAAGCCAATATTGGAAATATGGATTCCTTACTTATGATCTCTAATGAAGCCTTCTATAATATGATAGATTTTCTTGAAACAGGAGGAAAAGAGAATGTTATTTCTCTGGTTTCTGCCGGAGCTTATCTGGAAAGTATATATATCGCATTAAGTTCTGTTGAGAAATATGAAGAGGATAATGAGATTTTAAATCAGATTGTCGATTTGAAATATCCTATGGACAATTTAAGGGAGCGTACCACATATATCAAAAATGATCCGAATGTTAAGAAAACGATAAACTATTTAAATGAAGTTGAAAATATTTTCAATGAGTTTACTGAAGTCAGGGAAGATTTGAATGTTGAAGAAAATAATGCAGGAAGTTTAGTAATCGGCGGAGGAGAATCATTTAAAATTACGGAGGATAATTTTATTTTATTAAAAAATAAGATTACTGAGATGCGTAACACAATCGTTAAAATTTAGTATTTAATATATAATTCAATGACTATGAAGATCTTAATATATATGGGAATAATATTTACCCTCAGCTTTTCAGTAATTTCTGACTCCAATGGACAGGATTGTAAAAAATTCCATCTCTATAGCTATTGTATGCAGTATCCGGGACCTAATTATAAGATGGAAGGTCAATCCAGAAGTAATATTATCGGATTAGGTGATAAATTAATATATAGTGTTGTGTTTTATGGTGGCAGACATTACGAGCTCTACTTTTGTGCAAGCACAGAATTTGCTCCTATTCATTATATTTTACGGGATGCTGATACCAATGAACTTATATACGACAATAAAAAGGACGACTTTGTTGAAACGATTGGATTGGATATTGAAAATACCCGACGTATCAAAGTTGAAGTATCGGTCCTTGGAACAGCGGGTAATAGAGAAACCGTTGAGAATTATCTTGGATGTCTTGGATTTATGATGCAATACAAGAAGGCTTCTTAATACCTTAATTCAAACTTATTTAGTAAGCTTTTAAAACTTGATCAATGCGATGAACTAAAGCATCACTGGCTTTAACAAGCGGCAGGCGGAGTTCATTTTGGCATATTCCTGCTTTATTCAGGAAGGCTTTTAAACCAGTAGGATTCCCTTCTGCAAATATTAAATCAATAATCGGAATCAATTTATAATGTAATGTCCGGGCATCTTCAATATTATGAGAAAGAGCCATTCTCACCATTTCTGAAAATTCCTGTGGAAATGCATTTCCAACCACGGTAATTACACCCGTAGCCCCAAGTGAAATCATTGGAAAAGTAAGCGCATCGTCACCGGATAGTACTTCAAATCCTTTTGGCTTATTGCTTATCATTTCCATTATTTGTGAAAAAACGCCGGAAGCTTCTTTTATCGCAACAATATTTTCATACTCTTTTGCCAGTTTCAAACAGGTATCGGCCGATATGTTTGAAGAAGTTCTGCCTGGAACATTATAAAGAATTACAGGTAAGGGAGATGCTTTTGAAACTTCTCTGTAATGCTGATAAATTCCCTCCTGAGATGGTTTATTATAATATGGAGCAACGGAAAGAATTGCATGTATTCCGGTAAAATCAGTTTTAGAAATTTCCTTAACCAATGCATGTGTATTATTACTTCCCATGCCCAGAACCACAGGCAGTCGATTTGCATTGTACTTAATAACCGCTGACACTACCTCGTGTTTTTCTTCCTGAGAAAGGGTTGGGGTTTCCGCGGTGGTACCAAGTGCTACCAAATACTCAACTCCTCCATCAACGACATGATTGATAAGTTTTTCCAGTGAATCAAAATCGATTTCGCCTTTCTTGTCGAAAGGTGTAACTAATGCAACTCCCGTACCTCTTAAATTCATCGCTTTTATTGATTTTTTTATTATTCAGATTTGTTCAACATTTCTACATAAATATTAATTTGCTCAATCAGGTATTTGACAGATTTATTCTGATTAATGTTTATCATCAAATCCAAATCATTTTCTGATTCAGTGTATTTCCCTACCTTAAAGTGCGCCTGCGACAGGCTAACTATATAGTAAGAAGTGATCAGATCACTTAAACTAAGATCGAAAAGTATATCAAATTCTTTTAAAATAAACTTCTCGCTTAAAGGACTTTTTGGTCGAAATATCAGATCGAGATCCTTGGTGCATATTACATTACAATCTTCCCATAAAACCAATTCCCCGGGAATTTCATCAGAATTCACATATCCCAATATTTCTGAGGAAATCCCTTTCGTTTTTAATTCCTTGCTAAATGCCCTTATCGCCTTAAACGATTCGGTGTCATTGATATCGAAAAATATTCCTATTGATTTGGCTGATGTAAAATTATGAACTTTACGATTCCTCTCCCTCAATGTTTTCTTTTTCCGGATACTATATCTGGTAAGTGATTTTCTGATTTTGACAAATATTTTCACGATTCAAAAATAATAAATTTGCGTTCGAAATGTACTGGTACTAGGTAATCATTTTGAGGAATTCGTCCTCAAAGATAATTTTTATATTCAGAGCTTCTGCTTTTTTTCTTTTAGCCGGCCCCATATTATCACCGGCGATCAAAAAATCTGTCTGACTGCTGATAGAAGAAAGGTTTTTTCCACCATTTTCTTCAATTAACTTTTTAATGCCATCGCGTGAGAATTGATAAAATTTACCGGAAATCACAAAACTTTTACCTTCCAGTTTATTTGACTTAAGCGCCTCATCTTCGATATGAAATTTTAATCCGGCTTGTTTTAATTGCTCAATAATTTCTAAATTTTTAATATTTGAAAAGTATTCTGAAACGCTCTGGGCGATCACTTCACCAATTTCATCAACATTAACTAATTCTTCAATGGAAGCTCTGGATATGGCATCAATGTTTTTAAAATGACGTGCAAGTTTTTTTGCCACTGTTTCTCCAACATATCTTATTCCCAGCGCAAATAAAATGCGTTCAAATGGCACATTAACCGAAGATTTTATGCTTTCGATAAGATTCTCAGCAGATTTTTCCGCAAATCGTTCCAGGTTTTTCAGATCCTCAAACTTTAGCGAATAGAGATCAGAACTTTGGGTAATCATTCCCAGCGTGTATAATTGATCAATTGTTGCTTCCGCCAGACCTAAGTCCATGGCCTTCCTGGAAACAAAATGTTCAATTTTAGCCTTCTTTTGCGGGGGGCAGCCGTTTTCATTCGGACAATAATGTGCAGCCTCATTTTCCTTTCGTATTAGAGGGGTATTGCATTCGGGACAATGACTTATAAATTTAAATTCTGGAAGGCCGGCATGTCGGACATCATTTTCAATCCCTACTATTTTAGGTATAATTTCCCCTCCTTTTTCTACATATACCATATCGCCCAAACGAATATCCAGCATTTTTATCTGATCTTCATTATGCAAGGAGGCTCTTTTAACTATGGTACCCGCAAGCAGAACCGGCTCAAGATTTGCCACGGGAGTAACGGCACCGGTACGTCCAACCTGAAAAACAATTGATTTCAATTCGGTTAAAACACGCTCTGCTTTAAATTTATATGAAATTGCCCAGCGTGGCGTTTTTGCCGTAAAGCCTAAACTGTTTTGTTGAGAAATGGAGTTTACTTTTATAACAATTCCATCAATATCGAAGGCTAGTTTTTTTCTTTCTTCAACCCAAAAATCGATATATGCAAAAACCTCAGTTAAGGTCGACACTTTTTTAATATAATGCAATGGGACTTTAAATCCCCAATCCTTTGCCTTTAATAAGTTCTCATAATGTCCGTCGAATTTCTGATTTTCTCCCGGAAGGTAATAGAAATAACAATCGAGAGGACGCTTTGCAACAATCGATGAGTTTTGCATTTTCAAAGTACCCGAGGCTGCGTTTCTTGGATTAGCAAATACCATCTCACCACTTTCCTCACGGAGTCTGTTCATTTCATCAAAGCCATTCCTGTCCATTAAAATTTCTCCGCGAATTTCAAAAAAAGCCGGGTAATCCTTCCCCGATAATACCAGAGGTATGCTTTTTATGGTTCGGACATTTCGGGTAACATCATCGCCTTTGCTGCCATCACCCCGGGTTAATGCCTGCTTCATACGACCATTTTCATAGGTGATGCTTATGGCTACACCATCGTACTTAGGCTCCAATACATACTCGAATTCGTCTGATAATAATTTGCGAATTCTTCCATCAAAATCCTCCAATTCTTCTCTCGAATAGGTGTTGCCCAGCGAAAGCATGGGATATTTATGGGGGAATGTTTCAAATTGAACCGATAAATCGCTTCCCACTCTGCGACTCGGACTATTTTCATCATCGAGTTCAGGGAAGTTCTTTTCTAAATCAGAAAGTTCTTTCATTAGAGTATCGTATTCATAATCAGATATTCCCGGCTGAGACAGAACGTAATATCTGTGATTATGGGCAGTAAGTTCTGACCTGAGTTTTTCTATTCTTTCTGCGGCTTCTAAAACATTCATACCAGCTAATTCTTTGTATGTAAAATTAGCATTTTTGTATTAGTTAGCAATAAGCCTTTTCGTATCCGTTCATGGAGAGCAGTAAAAATGAAAGGATAGGAATAGCCTCCTGTTAATAAACAAGGACAAAAATTATTTCCTGCCTGTTTTCCGCATAAATATATTCCCTACATTTACATATTCGGTTTTTAGATATCGTGAGATTGATAAACTAAGAGGGAATGCCGTGAAAAAATATTGCTTTAATGCAGTTTTGAATTCGGCAACAGTACCCGCTGCTGTGATCTCCTTAATTTTCTAAATGATTTATGCCACTGTATAAATTAACTATACGGGAAGGCTATTTAGAAATGGAGTAAGTCAGAAGACCTGCCGGAATAGTCAGTAAACTAGGCTTTCGGGGCGTAAAGCAACATTTATCAAACATCCCTGTTTAGATTATTGGCTGCAAATCATTATTAACTTTTAATTTTAAAAAATGAAAGCAAAAATTATTTTTTTGGCATTTGCAGCAAGTGGATTATTTTTTTCATCTTGTGAGAAAGAAAAGGTAGTAACCGACAAAATTACCTTCGAAGATTTTGTTTTAGACGAATCCGGCGTATTTAACGGTTCAGATGGAAGTGGTGGATTTACTCTTGGTAACGCTTACTTTCCAAATACTTTTAATGAGGAATGGAACTATTGGGAACGCGGATTTGCAATCTCTGATCATAATGACACAGAGACACAAGGTTCGGCGAATCTATATAGTTGTATAGCCGGGGCAGGGGCATACCGTTCTTCAAATTTTGCCATTTTTACGAGTTGGGAAAGCGATACGATTACATTCATGGTTCCTGAAAAAGTGACGAATATTTCAATATGTAACTCTACATACGCTTATTATTCAATGCTTTATGGTGACGACTTTGCAAAACAATTTGGAGGAAACAGTGGCGACGATCCCGATCTGTTTAAATTAAAAATCTCCTGCCTGAATGATAATAATGAAAAATGGGAAATTGAAATTAATCTGGCCGATTATACCTATGTTGATAATTCGAAAGATTATATTCTGAATGGCTGGATGGATATAGATCTGTCTGAAGTGGGTTTTATTAAATATATGGCATTTTCCTTTGAGTCGACAGATACAGGCGATTTTGGTATAAATACCCCAGCATACGTATGTATTGATAATCTATTCGGCGAATTAAAAGAATAGTATGATCTTTGTACTGTTTCTGTTGTAAATAATTTAGTTTTACAAAAAAACTTTCTAAATGCGTGTTTTTCTTTTTATTATTCTTTTGTTTTCCCTCACAGATTTGTACTCGCAAATTTCCCGTGGGGGAAAACCAATGTGGCCTGATAGTAAAAAGTCAAAATCCGTTTATCAAATACCACATGAGGCTGTATCCCGCGCTATTCAACAGGAATTTACAGATGAAGATCTGATATATGGAAAAAAACCTTTCCGGGTAGGGGTGGATTACAATCTTAACATATCACCGGAAACTGAGGGTGAATGGATTACACTTCCTGATGGACTGCGTCTGTGGCGCATGGAGTTTTATTCTGAAGGTGCTTTGGGTTTGAATCTGTATTTTGATACGTTTAAGCTAAACGAAGAAGCCGTTATATTTCTTTATACCCCTGATGGGAAAAACGTTTTGGGCGGATTCAATTATCTGACCAATAAGAAGAACGGCATCCTGCCTACTGCTTTTTTACCCGGCGACCGTCTTGTGCTGGAATTACAGGTAAAGGCCGGTTATGATTATGGAGTTCTGAATATTGGAAGCATTAGTCATGCTTATGTTGATATTTTCGGAGCCTCGCAAAAAGACGGGTATTTTGGTAAATCGGGCGATTGTGAGATTGATATAAACTGTCCAACCGGCTACGACTGGCAGGTTATAAAAAATGCGGTTTGCAGAATCGTGTTTAAAAAAAATGGATCCTTTACTGAATTATGCACAGGAAGTCTTATAAATAACACCCTTCAGGATGAAAGTCCATATGTTTATGGAGCAAACCATTGTATAAGCCGTGCTCTTGAAGCCGGAAATGCTGTTTTCTATTTTGGTTTGGAAAGTGAGGATTGCAATGGAACAGATCCTTTTCCCTCCGGAGCATGGAATTTTACTATTTCGTCGAGTGAGTTACTGGCTACATCAGACAGCCTGGATTTCAGCTTGCTGAAACTATCAGAAAAAGTACCTGATTCTTACTATCCTTATTATGCAGGTTGGACAATTGCAGATACTCCACCTGATAATGCAACAACCATTCATCACCCCCAAGGTGACGTGAAAAAAATATCCAGAGATTATGACAATGCACTGATTGATTATCAGGAAGTTAATCCGCCTTCATGGTTGAGTTCGGGAAGTATTCCTTCTGCTTTCTGGAGGATTGAAAAATGGGAAGAAGGAGCCACTGAAGGAGGTTCATCCGGTGCTCCTTTGTTTAATAGTCAGAAACTAATTGTTGGAAATTTAACCGGTGGAGATGCCTATTGTGGTTATCCTTACAACGATTATTTCTCAAAGTTTCATTTAGACTGGGATTATTATTCTAATCCTGCTAATCAATTAAAATACTGGCTCGATCCGGTAAAATCAGGAGTGCTAAGTCTGGAGGGTATGGATCCCTCTGACACTAAGAATATTTATGAGTATTTAGTCCAAAACCCTGATTATGATAAAATTATTGAATATTCCGAAAAGGCCGGCTATTCCGAAATATTTAATAATGATGGCTTATATACTTTCTTTGTCATGGCCGATTCAAGTATTGAAAAATTACCCGATTGGTATCGAAATCTTTTAGAAACCGGGCCCGATTTTTTCGCCCGTGAATTTATTGAAAACTTTATTGTATCGGGGAAATACTTATATAGCGATTTATCAAATATAGCTTCCCTTAACTCCATCAATGGTCATCTTTTGAATTTTTCTTTAAATGGTTTTAGTCTGTTTATAAATGACAGTTTAATCCTCATAAATGATGAGATTTCATTGTCAAACGGAGTCCTGATTCCCATGGATGTAATTCTTGTTTCAGAGGAAAACAATTATAATAACTGGGAAATTTACCCTAACCCTAATAATGGCGAATTTTTTGTTTATTCAGAAGAATCAAATCTCGAAGATCTTACCATCAGGCTTTATGACCGTATGGGAAAAATGGTTGGCGAACAGTTTTTTAATGATACACAAACAACTTCATTTAATTTCCCTCATTTACCATCAGGGGTGTATATTGCTGAAATACGATTGGATAATATGGTTCGTCATCAAAAAATAGTTATCGTTAAGTGAGATTGTTTAAAGGAATAGTGTACAGCATCTTCGTGTTTCTGTTAACCTCATGTAACGGACCCGAAGAATTTGATGCAAATAATAATGCTCCAGACCGGAAATTTCAGCTTCAGAAATACGATACTTTTACTCTTCTTTTGGTGAATGACGCATGGCAAAACGCATCACATGTTTCATTTAAATATGTACTTGCAGACAGCTTTGCGTTTGTACCCGATTCTTTACATAATTATACTTTTATTAAAACTCCTGTGAAGAGAGTAATTGTCTTTTCAACTACACATATTGGATTTTTACTTGCCATTGAAGAGGGTGAAAGCATCATAGCAGCATCAGGCAGAAACTATATTTATAATAATGAGTTAAAGGCTAAAGCCGGCAGAAATGAGATCAAAGAAATTGGATTCGCCCCGGGTATTAATTATGAAAGTATTGTGGAATTAAATCCTGACTTAATCTTCATTTATGGCATAGAATCTTCGGTAACAGGAATAATATCCCGCTTGCAATCGGCCGGCATTCCATGTGTGATAATAGGCGATTATCTTGAAAATCATCCGATTGCAAAAATGGAATGGATAAAAGTTTTCGCTTCATTTTATCATAAAAATGAATTGGCCGATTCCATTTATAGCGATGTGTCGGAGAAATATAATAAACTTTGTCAGTTAACAGAGACCAGGCTAACCAGCCGGCCAACAGTTATGTTAGGTTTACCCTGGAAGGATAGCTGGAACATGGCCGGGGGAAGATCATTCACTGCAAAGCTAATCGGTGATGCCGGTGGTGATTATTTATGGGCTGATACCGATAATGACGAATTTTTGCCTCTGGGTATCGAATCTGTAATTTCAACCGCTTTAAATGCTGACTATTGGCTAAATACCGGATCAGCGCGGAGTTTGGATGACATTAAAAGCAGGGATAAGCGTTATACTGCATTTAAGGCCTGGGAAAATCATTCTTTATATAATAATGACAAGCAATTTAATGGAGAATCAAATAATTTCTGGGAGAAAGGGGTTGTTGAACCACATTTAATACTAAGAGATCTGATTAAAATATTTCATCCGGAGATTTTACCGGAGGATGATTTCGTTTATTATCGCAGATTGGAATAGCCTTAATTTATTAGCATATTCATTTTTTGGTTCATTAATAAATTCAGCCTAACTTAGGGCAATAAAATTTAAAGCAAAATCATATGTCAAGTATCAGAAAATTAAAGAAAGATATCAATTACGTTTCCTTTGAAATACTTACCGAGGTATTTACTTATAAGCATTTTCATGAAGAATTAAAAGATGAAAAATTTGATGAAGTAATCAAAAAAGTTGTAAGTAAAAGAAATGAACTAATGAATCGTGTTAATCACTATGTTCTTGAAGGTGACCCTGGTAAATATAAACAGCATTTCAGGAAGATAAGGGAAGATATGGTCGAATTGTTACTTATTTCAGAAGAACTATCGAAATAAAATGCCTGGTTCCGGCAATAAGTCATTCTCGGGTCACAGCTTAAAGATTTCAGCTCTGATACTGGTTTTGCTTGTATTGATTTTAACAGACTTAAAGTCCGGATCGGGAAATTATTCTGTAAAGCAAATTCTCTCGGTACTTTTTTCTGAAAATGACGGGTCCTCTCTTTGGCTAAACATCAATCAATTTCGAATTCCCAGGATAATTACGGCTTTTGTAGCCGGTATTGCATTGTCTGTTAGTGGATTGCAGATGCAAACCCTTTTCAGGAATCCATTGGCCGGACCCTATATTTTGGGTATCAGTTCGGGTGCAGGATTGGGGGTGGCACTCGTTGTTCTTGGACTACCGGGGCTTTTTGCTTATTCTGTATTTTCAACAGCAAACAATCTTGTACTAATTGTTGCTGCCTGGTTAGGTTCAGCCATAGTAATGATGATAATTATGACTGTTTCGTTCAGGATTAAAAGTATAATGACGATCCTCGTTTTAGGAATTATGCTGGGGAGTGGTATTTCAGCCATTATAAGTATTCTTCAATACTTCAGCAAGGAAGCTGCTCTGAAAGCTTTTGTGGTATGGACAATGGGCTCATTATCGGGTGTTAATCCTGAGCAAATACCATTCCTTATTTTTGGTTTTATTGCCGGTTTGCTTATAGCTATCGGTATTGTTAAACCATCTAACCTTATTTTGTTAGGAGAAGATTATGCAAAAACCATGGGGGTAAATATTCGTACCTACAGGACATGGGTTTTACTTTCAACAGTTTTATTGACAGGGACGGTTACGGCTTTTTGCGGACCTATTGCTTTTATTGGAATTGCAGTACCGCATATTAGCAGGATGTTGAGTAAAACAACCAGAAATGGAATTTTGCTCATATATTCTGCTCTCATTGGTGCATCGGTATTAATTTTAAGTGATATATTCTCCCAACTTCCGGGAAGCGATCTGATTCTGCCAATTAACGCAATTACTTCTATTATTGGAATTCCGGTGGTTGTGTGGATTGTATTCAGAAAAAAGAATTAAATTTTGATATGAATAGTTCAGAAGGCATATTATCCCTGAAAAATTGTGATATTGGTTACCAATTGGGTAAGCACCAATCTGTCCTTCTGGAAAATATCTCACTTAATCTTAATTCTTCAAACCTCATCGCTTTAATCGGACTAAATGGTTCTGGGAAAAGTAGTTTGCTAAAGACGATTGTAAATTTATTGCCGGGTTTGAAAGGTCAAATCGATATTCTGGGTAAAAATATTTTAGATTATTCCAATCAGGAACTGGCGAAAATTATTGGCTTTGTAAGTGCAAACTGGCAGCCGGAGGAGAATATGACGGTGGCAGAACTGGTGCGGCTGGGAAGGTATCCTTATACAAATATTTTCGGTCAACTCAATGAAAAGGATTTGAGGCATGTTGAAGAATCGATACTAAAATTAGGACTTGATGAGCTCAGAAACCGTCCACTTTCACAAATTAGTGACGGGGAAAGACAAAGAGCCATGCTTGCCCGGGTTTTTGCTCAGCAAACGAAAATTATTGTTCTTGATGAACCAACGGCTTTTCTGGATATTCAGCATAAATACGAAATTATAAACAGTCTCAAAATTCTGTGCAAGGATGGTATCACCGTAATTTTTAGCACTCATGATATAAATCTTGCTTCTTTTTTTGTGGATGAATTCTGGCTTATTCAGGGAGAAAAAATCATGAATGGCGCCCCTGAAGACCTGTTTTTGAATGGAAGTATTGCTAAGTTATTCAGCTCAGGGGATGTGGAGTTCGATCTGGCAGAGGGTAATTTCCTTCCCAGAATACACAATAAAAAAAGCATTGGACTGGTTTTTGAGAGTACATTAAATGTGGAAGCAAACTGGACAAAAAAAGCTTTAGTAAGAAAAGGATTTTCAATTTCAGAAGACTCACAAAGGGGAGACAGTATTGAAATAGTACAAAAAAATCATACTTTGGTATGGGAAATTAAACGGGACAATTCAGTGATTGAATGCCACAGTATTTTGGAACTTATAAATAAGTTGTAACTTTTGGGATTATTAAGCGTCTGATACTATTAAACAAACTCAGACCAGAAAAATATCTAAATTTTATTAAGTAGGCTGTAATAAATTTGACTTAGAAGCCTGAAAACTTGATCTTTGGTTTGAAAATAAACAAATGGAATTTTAAACTGGCGAGTTAACTTTGAAATTTTTCACTTCAAAAAATGTAAGACATGAATTCAATGAAAAAAATTATCGCATATTTTCTATCCGGACTTGTATTATTGTTTTGTATCCTTGCGATACTGGGAATATGGAACCTGATTGATCTGGAAGATTTACTGGCAAAAATGTTTCAATCGATGATGGTGATATTAGCTTCAGCAGCTGTGATTGTTTTCATATTTGCTCTGCTTTTCAGGGAGAACAGGAAATTTGATGATGAGTAGAGGCCATGAAGTCATTGCAGTCATTGTGGTCTGAAGGCTCCTGAATTAATTATTAGCCTTCGAGATACTTTATTAATGTGCCAATATTGTTTTCAGGTAAATAACTTTCAAGTATTCGTTTCCGGTTTTCAAGATCGTAATTTGAAAATTCTGTGGAATTGATCCTTTTAATCTGAGAAATATATTCTGAAGCTGTTTTGGTCAGTAAACAAGCCTTTTCAAGTCCGGTTCCGGCAACCATCATTGCATTGGTAATGCAAAATCTGCCTTTAAACAACGACTCTAATAGTTTTAATTTTACTCCGGTCGATTGTTTGGTATAAAGTACAATAGCGTGAGCTTCTTTAATTAAGCGATCCATCTCGTTTTCAGAAGGATTTTCAACTAAAACGATATTTGGCTGACCGGAAATATAATCACGTAGTGAGGATTCGGGATTATTCCCTGCAATTACCAGTTTAAGATTCAGTTTAGAAAATACATTGGCTATCAAAAACCAGGCTGCTTTTTTATTTTCTGGTACTTCCAGATTGGCATGATAGAGATAATAATTGCTTTTCCCCATGGATATATCAACTTTTGAATTGGAGTGAAAAGGATGCAGTAAAAAGGTTTCTTTATTCAGGGAACTGAAATACTTCGCATCTAAGCTTGATATGGCTGCCAGTGAGCTGGCTTTTTTCAATACAGGCTGATAAAATTTAAGCTTTATTGTTTCAATGAGAAAGAATAATTTTCTCAGATTATTTTTTTCTGCCTTAAAAAGATGAAAATAATAATCGTGTTCAATATTGTGAGTTCTGACAATTCTTATCCTTTCCCTGATTGCTTTACTATTTAAATAGAAACAGGAATGCAATCCCTCGAAAAGAATTGGACTCTGTCGTAATTTGAGATTGTTTAATAAGTCTTGCGACCTGCGCGAATAAACTATATATGGCAGGTAGTGAAAATGAGATAAAAGTCCGGTTTGCCTGGGGTAATAAAATACTTTTTTGCAGATTGCTTCTAATTCATCAGATGACTTTCTATTGTATAAAAATGTATGAAAATAAATTTCATAACCAGCATTTTTCAGACTTACCAGCTTATAATACACGTCAATAACACCTCCGTAATTGGGAGGATAAGGAACATTAAAGGAAATAATATCTATGGTTCTGCTCTTCAATTAAATGAAAATATGTTAAAAAAAGCTAAAATTACAATAAATAAAGAAACATTATTTAATTAATCGCGTTTATGATTTAAAGTAAGTTTTTTAAGACATATAAAAAAAAGTTCTTTTCAGAATATTTATAAGAAATTTTTTAAGTAGTAATTTTTTAAAATTACTCTTTTTAACCTGATGTAAAAAGGTTTGGTAAAACAGGAAATAAAATTTCACAAAATTAAATTTTGGCACAAAGTTTGATGTAGTATAAATAGAAGATAATAATAGTTTAGATTTCTTTCATAGATAGTTTTAGGGTTAGTTAGTTAGTAAAGTGTCACCTGAGGAGGTGGCACTTTTTTTTATGCCTGTTTTTTAAGTATAAAAACTGATTTCAGGTAGTTTATCTACTGTTCTTATTTATCTTTGCATCCTGAACAAAATTGACAGACCTTACCATGAAGATTGAAGATATTATTTATAAGTCGGTTATAGAAGCGTGCAAAGAATTGTTTAATCAGACTCCTGATGAGAATTTAATTCAGTTGCAAAAAACCAAGAAAGAGTTTACAGGTGATTTTACGCTTGTGGTGTTTCCGTTGGTTAGGATGGCAAAAAAATCTCCTGAACAAACAGCTGATGAAATAGGTAAATATGTTCAAAATTCTTTAGCTGAGATCGAAAGCTATAATGTTATCAAAGGTTTTCTGAATCTTACCATTGCGCCTGAATATTGGATGAATCTGCTTACAGAGATTGCAGCAGACGAAAATTATGGTGTTAAGGATATTGAAAAAGGAAGACCTGCAGTAATGGTTGAATTCTCATCTCCAAATACAAATAAACCCTTACATCTTGGTCATGTTAGGAATAATTTACTGGGATATTCTATTTCAAATATTTTGGCAGCCTCGGGTCGTCAGGTTTTGAAGGTTAATTTAGTAAACGACAGGGGAATTCATATTTGTAAATCGATGCTTGCATGGCAAAAGTCGGGTAAAAATGAAGTTCCCTCCGAAACAAAAAAAGGCGATAAGCTTGTAGGTGAATATTATGTTGCATTTGACAAGGCCTATAAACTTGAGCTAGCTGAACTTGAGAAGCAAGGATTTACCAAAGACGAAGCAGAAAAGAAAAGTAGTTTGATGCGGGAGGCACGCGAAATGCTTATGAAATGGGAAGCGGGTGATGAGAAGGTGTTGAATCTGTGGAGAACGATGAATGCCTGGGTGTATGAAGGGTTCGACAAAACCTATGAAAGAATGGGAGTGAGCTTTGATAAAATATATTATGAGTCAGAGACTTACAAACTCGGGAAAGAATTGGTGGAAAATGGATTGAAGAATTCTGTTTTAGTGAAAAAAGATGATAATTCAATTTGGGCCGATTTAACCGAAGATGGATTGGATAGTAAAATTCTTTTAAGATCTGACGGGACTTCTGTGTATATGACTCAGGATCTGGGAACGGCCCATCAAAGGTTTACCGAATTCGATATCGACGAACATATTTATGTTGTTGGGAATGAGCAGAATTATCATTTTCAGGTCCTGGCGCTTATATTAAAGAAATTAGGTTTTGACTGGGCAGAGAGAATTTTTCATCTTTCGTATGGGATGGTTGAACTTCCGGAAGGTAAAATGAAATCGCGTGAAGGTACTGTGGTTGATGCTGATGACCTGATGGATGAAATGATTTCTACGGCTAAGGAAATGTCTGAAGAAATGGGTAAGCTATCTGAAATTGACAGGGATGAAAAAGAAAATATTTTCCGGCAGGTAGGACTTGGAGCACTTAAGTATTTTATTCTTAAAGTAGATCCAAAAAAGAACATGACTTTTAATCCGGCCGAATCGATTGATTTTAATGGAAATACCGGACCTTTTATTCAATACACCCATGCCAGAATACGGTCGATTTTGAGAAAAGCAGAAGAGGAAGGCGAAAGTAATGAAGCTAACTTGATTTATAAGCCGGAGGAAAAGGAGACTTCACTTATTAAACTTATATATGAATTTCCAGATATAATTGATGCTTCAGCGCGGGAACTGAGTCCTGCCTTAATTGCAAATTATATGTACGAAGTAGCAAAAGAATTCAATCAGTTTTATCATGAGCATCCCATTTTAAAAGCTGAAAATGAAAGCGTAAGGAAATTCAGACTGGAACTCGCTTCGGTTTGCAGTAAGCTTATTTATTCAGGGATGGGATTGCTTGGAATTGAAGTTCCTGAAAGAATGTAGCTCATCGCCACATTAATAAACCTCACCCTTAGCAGCCAGCAATGTATTCTTCAGCAAAGATACAATAGTCATTGGTCCCACGCCCCCCGGTACCGGAGTAATATAGGAACATTTTGGAGAGACCTCATCGAATTTCACATCTCCTTTAAGGCGGAATCCCGATTTTGTTTCCGTTGATGCGACGCGGCTTGTTCCAACGTCAATAACAACAGCACCTTCCTTAACCATATTTTGAGTCACAAATTCCGGACTCCCAAGGGCAGCAATTAAAATGTCGGCCTGAAGGGTTATAGAAGCCAGATCTTTTGTACGGCTGTGGCACATAGTAACAGTACAATTTCCCGGATTTGTTTTTTGACCAAGCAAAATACTCATGGGCTTACCCACAATATTACTTCTTCCAACAACTACACAATGTTTTCCTGCAGTTTCAATATTGTATCTTCTTATTAATTCCAGTATTCCAGCCGGGGTAGCAGATACATAACTGGGTAAACCTATGACCATCCGGCCCAGATTTATGGGGTGAAATCCGTCCACATCCTTTGAAGGATCGATGGTTTCAATAACTTTATTTTCAGAAATATGAGAGGGCAGGGGGAGTTGCACAATAAAACCATCAACGTCCTTGTCGGCATTCAGTTCCCTTACTTTTTCCAGCAGTTCATTTTCGCTGATATTTTCTTCAAAGCGTATTAGAGTCGATTCAAAACCAACCTGCTCACAGGCCTTTACCTTATGAGCCACATATGTTTCACTGCCGCCATCGTGCCCAACCAATATGGCTGCAAGATGAGGCCTTTTTTTTCCCTGCTCAGTTAATTTTTTAACTTCATCAGCAATTTCTTCCTTTATTTGATCGGCAATAAGTTTTCCCTGAATAAGCTGCATAATTTTATTGTTTTTTTATTTCTAATAGCTGCATGTATCGCATCACCTCCCCATCTTCGGCATATTACCCATCATTCTGGCCATATTTTTTCCTTTGCTGCCCGACATCATTTTCATCATTTTACGGGTATCGTCAAATTGCTTAATGAGTCTGTTTACCTCTTGTATATTGGTGCCCGATCCGGCAGCTATCCTTTTCCTTCTGCTTCCGTTTAATACGGTTGGATCGTTCCTTTCACCGGGAGTCATTGATTTTATTATGGCTTCGATCCCTGCAAAAGCATCGTCGTCGATATCAAGATCTTTAATGGCTTTCCCAACACCGGGAATCATTCCGGCTAATTCTTTGATATTCCCCATTTTCTTAATTTGCTGAATCTGAGCAAGGAAATCATCAAAACTAAATTGGTTTTTAGCGATTTTTTTCTGAAGAAGCCGGGCTTCATCGGCATTGAATTGTTCCTGAGCTCTCTCAACCAGAGAAACAATATCACCCATTCCCAGTATGCGGTCGGCCATTCTGCTTGGATGGAATACATCTATGGCATCCATTTTTTCGCCGGTTCCCACAAATTTAATTGGCTTATTTACTACCGATCTTATTGATAAGGCTGCTCCACCTCGGGTATCACCATCCAGCTTTGTAAGAACAACTCCGTCAAAATCAAGTTGTCTGTTGAACTCTTCAGCAGTATTAACCGCATCTTGTCCGGTCATGGAATCCACTACGAATAGTATTTCATCCGGACTTAGAGATTTTTTAAGACCGGAAATTTCATCCATCATAAGCTTATCGATAGCCAAGCGGCCTGCTGTATCGATGATTACTACATTATTACCGGAATTTTTTGCTTGCTTAATGGCGTTTTTAGCAATTTTAACGGGATCCTTCTGATCTTCTTCGAGATATACCGGCACTTCAATCTGTCCTCCCAGAACCTTTAATTGTTCTATAGCTGCCGGTCTGTATACGTCGCAAGCCACTAAAAGCGGATTCTTACCCTTTTTGGTTTTCAGGTGATGAGCCAGTTTTCCTGAAAAAGTAGTCTTACCGGATCCTTGTAATCCGGCTATCAGTATTATTGAAGGATTGGCTTTAAGATTGACTTCTACGCTGCTATTGCCCATAAGACTTGTAAGTTCCTCATGGACAATTTTAATCATCATTTGTCCGGGCTTAACAGCATTTAATACATTCTGACCCAAAGCTTTTTCTTTAACCGTATCGGTAAAAGTCTTTGCTATTTTAAAGTTCACATCGGCATCGAGAAGCGCGCGTCTAACGTCTTTTAGGGTTTCTGCTACGTTAATCTCTGTAATGGTGCCCTGACCTTTTAAAATTTTGAATGATCTTTCTAATCTTTCGCTTAACTTTTCAAACATTCTCCTGAATTTTTTTGTTTGCAAAAATATATAATTTTGATGAGAAGGGAAAGCCTAAAAGTTCAGTATCAGAATAAATATCGGATTATTTGAATTAATTAATCTCAGAATTTTAACGATCGAATTGTTTTTTCATTTAAGAATATATAATGAGCTTTATTTCAATATGAAGTATTTATTTGGGATGCCACAGATTCACTGATTAAAGAATTTTTACCGGACAACAATGAATTCGAATGTAATATTTTAAATTATTTTTGAAATACTGCATTTTTTTTCTAAACAGTTTAAACAGGGTAGTTTAAGGATTAGGTTTTAACTATTTCCAATTCATTGGAAATAGTTATCTTTACAGACATTTTTTTTTGATTCGCAGTATACATGGCAAGATCTGTTTTCATATATTTTTTTATTATTTTATTGGGGCTGAGTTCCTGTAAGCAGGAGAATCAGTCATTATCCACAAATGTTCAATGGTCGGCTCTGCATGCAGGGCAAGTGCCCGAAAATCTCCGGAAAAAGGAATTTAACAAGAAGAATCTTATTGTGAATCCCTCTTTTGAACAAGGTAAGTTTTACATGACCGATACTTTGAAATCATCGTTTAGTTTGCCGGGTTGGAAAAAAGTTGGTGAGAATGTATTTTGGACAAATACAGAGGATGTACTTAATTATTTCCCAGATGAAGCATCAAAAGGAACCCATGCTATTAAGATAGTTAAGGATAAATGCGATGAAACCGATAACCAGGGTGAAGGAATTATTAGCGATTATATCAAGGTTATTCCGGGGAATTATATGCTTAGAATGGATTTGCGTCTGAAAAATATAATATCCAATATGGATAGGTTTGGGACTGGTGTTTATGATGCTGTTAACATACGTCTGTTCTATTACGATAAAAATAAAGTGCTAATTAAATCGGCCGCATATCATCCGGAGTATGATTATGAAATCAATCAGGCTTTCAAAGGATTTAGTTTTTCCGGGAATCAGACGATTGAAGAATTTGGATGGGCAGAAATTGTTGCCCGGGCGGGAAATTTTCCATTTGAGGAAGGTAATATTCCTGATGAAACCCGATATGTTAAAGTATTTGCAGGCTTAAAAGGAACCGGAGAGATGTATATTGATTTTGTCAGGTTTGAATATACTTCCAAGAATTTTACATTTCTCGAGCAAATCCAGCCCTATTTTGATACCATTCTGAACAATTCAGCATATCTGGTGCCGCTTCCACAAAAGATTGAGAAATATTCGCCATTGGATTTGAAGTTAGTAAGCGAAACAGGAAAGGAAAAACTACCCCTGTTCATACTTCCAAAAATCTTAAACAGCCAGGAGCGTATCCTTTTTGATAATCTTCAGAAAAAGCTTCGGGAGAAAGGACTGCTTGCGAAGAACGGAACTAACTTCTTACATAAATACCAACGAAATTCGAGTGAATTATATCCTTTTGTTATTAGTTTTGGTCTCAATGATTTGTCCTCTGGATTTTCCGATCGTCAGGTTCTGCAAGAATTCGGAAATAAAGAACAATCATATATAATTAAGAAAATTGAAAATGGTGAAAACCTAATTTTTATCAATTATAGCGATATTGAAGGGCTGGATCGGGCCATAAATACATTAACACAATTATTTGATGAAGTAAATGGAATTTATCATCATTATGACATCAACGACTACCCCGATTATACCGACAGAACAGCAGTAATTCCTTATTTTATTCAGGATAACTATTCCAAATATTCCGATTGGCTTCTTTTATTACAGAACTTTGGATTTAATAAGTTTGTGGTTAAAACGGCCACAGATGATTTAACAGTAGCACAACTCGACAATTTGAGCCGGATATGGAATAATCATTTCAAAGTACTTCAAAATCTGCACCCATACATAAAAACTGGAATATTTTTCGAAACTGTTAAACTTACCAATACCCAAAAAGCTTTAGATACCGGTAGCAAATTCGGCGATAAGGAATTGCAGACTTCGTTGCGAAAAGATGCTGATGAAATGGCAAATATGGTGAATCGCATGGAAACCTTCAGCCCTGATATCTGGATTTTTACCGACAGGTTTTTATGGGAGATTCAAGATAGAAATAATCAAAATTTTCTGAAGCTTGAGAATTATACCGCTTTTTTTAATGAGACGAATATGTTTTGGGGAAACTTATCGAATGGATTAAAAACATCCAAGGAAACCCCCAAATACCTTTATCCCTACTTTTTATCGAATGCAGAACTGAAAAATAAAAAGTTGGCGAGTAATTTATATTTTGAAAATTTACAGCAATCAGCTATCAATTTTGACCGAATATTGTGGACAGGAGCGGGTGAATTTCCTGAGTTTATCGATCCTTCCGATTTGTTTAATTATACTGGGAAATCGGTAAGTTTACTAAGCAAGCATTCAAATATCAGAAAAGAGAGCTGTGTAACAGGCAGTTATTATTCAATTTATCCTGGAAGAGCCCTAACAGGTAGCTTATTTCATGGTTTCGACACCAATCTGATCGGAATTTCACCTGAAATGCTGAATAATGAATGTGTTTTAGATCTTGAAAAGTTTTCAGAATTGAATGTAATTCGTTTATTAAGTTCATTGGATTATTTATGGAACTCCTCTGCCTATAGTCCCTCGTTCTCGAGCTGGAAAATCTTAGTGATGTTGTACGGTAAGGAAACAGCCAGAACACTTGTTATGTTTAATGATACTTATTATAAATTATCGGCTACAATTATTGATTTAGATAAACTCGGATATAATCTGCGAATAAGTAAAACCGGTGAATCTTTAATATCAGAACTTAATGATTACTGGGATATTATTACCGTTGATCTTGCCAGTCATACTGACCTGTTGAACGATCTTTCTGATTTAAAAAACGCATTAATTTCAAGATACTATCAGAGTGCACGAGTTAAATCAAGGGAGACAAACCTGAAAAATAATTAATGACTAAAAAAGCTAACTTAAAGGATTCAATTGTAAAATATTTTTAATTTTGCAAACTAGTTAAGAAGAATATGGATAAAGGACAAGGGATGATGCAAAATGAAAATGAATTTCAACTGGTGCTTCAGAAGTATGAAGATATGTTGAAGGAAAGAAGATCCTATTTTTTTGATGTCGAGGAATTTGAAGAAATTATTGATTATTATCTCGACAGGAACGATTTTAGTCAGGCTTCAGAGGCGGCAGAAAAAGCCATAAAACAACATCCGGGTTCTTACGAAATAAGGATAAAACTCATCCATATTCAATTGGAATCGGGCGACGCAGATCGTGCCCTTGAGAACCTCGAAAAATTTGCAAACTACGAAAAGAATGATGCCGATTACTATTTACTAAAAGGAACTGCCCTCGTAAGTTTATCGAAATTCAAAGAAGCTGAAAAAGTCTTTGATCAGGCTTTGAAAAAATCTGAAGAAGATTCTGCAGAAATATATATTAATATAAGTATAGCTTTCGAAAATGCCCGGCAGTATAATCTGGCATTAAAATACCTGAAAAAAGCCGATGAGGCAGAGCCAAATAATTTATCTGTTCTTTATGATCTGGGTTATTATTATGAAAGAATTCAGAACTTTGAAAACAGCATTAAGTACTACAATAAGTACCTCGACGTGGATTCTTATTCCGAGAATGTATGGCATAATCTGGGTGTGATTTACACGAAAATTAATAATTTAGCCAAGGCTCACGAGTGCTATGATTATGCTATTGCCATAAATCCATCGTATGGACTGGCCTATTTTAATAAAGCACATATTTATGCCGATGAGAATAATTACTTAGAGGCTATACAAATTTATAAGGACTTCCTTAAGTTGGAGCCTGAAAATTTGCAAGCATGGAATTTTCTTGGTGAGTGCTACGAAGAATTGGATCTCTATAAAAAAGCTTTAAAAATTTACAAACACATCATAGAACTGGACAATAGCTATTCAGACGGCTGGTATGGTGCCGGACTGGCCTATATGCAAATGGAGAAACTTAGTGAAGCCCGGACTTATATTCTGAAAGCTATCGATTTTGACAGAGATAATACAGAATATTGGTTTACTTTAGGTGAAATTTATTCCACACAAAGTCTTATTGAAGAAGCTATTAAATGCTTTACACAGGTTTGTAAATTAGATCCTCAGGATAGGGAAGCATGGATACGATTGGCATTTTTGTATATTGACGATAATAATTATAATGATGCCCTTCTGATTTTATTAGAAGCTAATAAACATAATAAGAGTTCACAGGATATTCTCTATGTAATTGCGGCATTGTATTTTCGGTTGAAGGACAGGAAAACAGGATATAGTTTTTTTGGAAAAGCACTCGGCCAGGGAGAAGGTGGACTGAAACTGTTTTATAAAGTTTATCCTGAAGGGGAAAATCTAAAAAAAATTAAAAACCTGCTGAAACCTAAATCCTGAGTTTGTTAAAAATCTCCAAAATGATTATTAAATCGTGAGATTTACGTTTAACAAATCAACATAATTTTAGCCTTACTCAAAAACTATAACTATGAATACAAAAATCTCATTTCTGCCCGATAGACCCGCCAAACCAAGAAACTCAGGATTGACCATGATGATGGACAAAGGATTGAGCCTGAATGAAGCACATAATTTTATAGATAGCAGTGCAGAATTTACTGATCTTGTAAAATTTGGCTTTGGAACGGCAATCTTTGCCAAGCAAGTGGAGGAAAAAATAAAAGCTTACCGGCAAGCCGATCTGGAACCTTATTTTGGAGGAACTTTGTTTGAAGCATTTATTGTGAGAAATAAGTTTGATGACTTCAGAAGTTTTATCACCAAAATGGGTATGGAAACAGTTGAAGTTTCTGATGGTTCCATGCGTATTGAGCCCAATGAAAAGCTTGAATATGTAAGGAAGTTGAGTAAAGATTTTAGAGTATTGTCTGAAGTTGGATCAAAAGTGAAGGGCGTTGAAATTCCTCACGAGGTATGGGTTCAATTTATGAAAAACGAACTCGAGGCCGGTGCATGGAAAGTTATCGCAGAAGCCCGGGAAAGCGGCACAATTGGTATTTATAACAGCGATGGTTCTGCTAACATTGAACTGGTAAATGATATCCTGGAAACCGTAAAAGGCGAAAATGTATTATGGGAAGCTCCAATAAAGAATCAGCAGCACTGGTTTATAGATCTTTTGGGCGCAAATGTTAATCTTGGAAATATTGCTCCAGCCGAAGTAGTAGCGCTGGAAGCTTTGAGACTTGGATTAAGAGGGGATACTTTTTTTAATTTCTTACCAAAAGAACTTCAGGGCCGTAAATTATGAGATCGCTAAAAGAGTACTTTATTCTTTGGTTGAAAGGAATAGGAATGGGAGCTTCTGATGTTGTTCCCGGTGTTTCCGGTGGCACCATAGCCTTTATCACCGGTATTTACGAAGAACTTATAAATTCAATAAAGTCGCTGGATGCTGAAGCCCTGAAATTGGTCTTGAAATTTAGAATTAAAGATTTCTGGGCTAAAATTAACGGCTATTTTTTATTAGCGGTCTTCTCAGGGATACTTATCAGTATTTTTTCTTTAGCTCATCTAATAGAATACCTCCTTAAAAATAAACCTGTTTATATATGGTCTTTCTTTTTCGGTCTCATTGTAGCATCGGTAATTTATATTCTTAAGGACATTAAGAAGTGGAATTTTAGTATCGCAGTTTCTCTCGTTGTCGGTATAATTCTGGCGTATTGGATTACAACGATTACGCCTACCGAAACGTCAACCGAATTATGGTTTGTTTTTCTTTCCGGTGCCATTGCAATTTGCGCTATGATTTTACCCGGAATTTCAGGAAGCTTTATTCTGGTTCTATTGGGGAAATACCAGTACATTCTTTCGGCAGTAACTGAGTTTAAAATTTCTGTTATTGCAGTATTTGCTGCAGGAGCGGTGGTTGGGATTATCTCTTTTTCAAACCTCCTTTCCTGGCTGCTGAAAAAATTCAGGTTTCAGACCATTGCACTTTTAGCCGGATTTATGGGAGGCTCATTAAATAAAATTTGGCCATGGAAGGAAACACTTAAAAGTTTTACCGACAGGCATGGAGAATTACAGCCTTTAATCCAACGTAACATCCTCCCTCCCGATACCGGTTTGACAGGCGATTTTTATCCTGCTATTCTACTGGCATTAGCCGGCCTGCTCATCATATTTTTTATTTCAAAATTAGCCGGAGCTTCAAAAGACTAATATAATGAAGGTTTATGGTTTAATCGGATATCCTCTCGGCCACTCATTTTCGGTGAATTATTTTGCTGAAAAATTCGCCAAAGAAAATATCACAGATTCCAAATACTTAAATTTTCCGATCGAAACCATTGAGCAGCTTCCTCTATTATTAGACACAAATCCCGCATTAAGAGGACTGAATGTTACCATTCCATATAAAGAAAAAGTTATTAAATTCCTGGATAATCTGGACGATACTGCGGAGAGAATTGGTGCTGTAAACACCATTAAGATTGAAAAGGACAATGGAAAACGCATTCTGACCGGATTTAATACAGATGCCCCGGGATTTCTGAATTCCCTTAAACCCTATCTTACACCTGAAATTACCTCAGCAATAATCTTAGGGACAGGTGGAGCCTCTAAGGCTATTTCATACGCTTTAAAGAGTGCCGGCTTTTCAATAACTAAGGTGAGCAGACAGAAGGAAAAAGCAGATGCCGGTTACAAAGACATCGATGCTAAAATGATTGAAAATCATCATTTAATAGTAAATTGCAGTCCCATAGGCACTTTCCCAAATGTTGATGTTTGTCCGGATATTCCATATAACTTTTTGACACCTGAACACCTTGTATTCGATTTGGTTTATAATCCTGAACTTACTTTATTTATGAAGAAGGCAATGGAGAAGGGTGCGAAGGTACTTAATGGTTATCAGATGCTTATCAATCAGGCTGAAGAATCCTGGAAAATCTGGAATTTAGAAAGCAGATAATTATTTCCTAAATAAATACCGCTGAGATATTTATTGCACAGAAGGGCAGAGTGTTGGTTTTTAATAATGAATTTTAGCGGGCTGAAATGATAAGTTTTATAGATTAATTAGAAAATAATAAGAAAGATGCCTAAATGGACCTATGATTATTTTGTTTATTCTTTTCACTGCAATCCAAAAGCTAAGATCCGGATTTCGGCCATAGCCCAGATTCTTCAGGAAAGTGCATGGATGCATGCTGAGAGTTTTGGAGCGGGTTATCAATCATTACAACCCGAAGGTCTCATGTGGGTTTTGTCAGGATTGAAAATAATGGTTAAAGATTTTCCCGGCTGGGGCGACAGTCTGAGTTTAAATACATGGGGGAAAAAATATGAAAATTTATTTGCTTATAGAGATTTCGAAGTCTTTGATGCAAATACAAACTCCCTGAAAATACAAGCTTCAAGTGCCTGGTTATTAGTCGATTCTGCCACTCACCGTCCACAAAGAATTACTCCTCATTTGCAAAGAATTCCACCTGAATCAGATAGTGTTTATGATGCTAAACCCGGACAAATCAATCTGCCTGAGAGTTTTGAATCAAGCCGTGAACTCAAGGTACCCTACGCCGATATTGATGTGTATAATCACGTGAACAATACCAAGTACATACAATGGTGTATCGATTCATTGGATGATTATCATCTGGGAAAGTTCGAAATTTCGGAGTTTGAGATTCGCTTTGTTTCTGAAGCACACCTAAATGATGAAGTCATTATTTTCTATCAAAAAGTTGCTGATGGCTATGCATTTATGGCAAAAAATAAAGAGACGGATAAAGAGATTTTTAGAGCAGAGGCGAAGATTTCTTATTGAGAAATTCCTGCCAGATCAGAATTTTTGTCACTGTAACATTCCTATCCATCCTGACTATCGACATTCCGATCCATCCTGACTTTAGCATGTAGGTCATTGAGCGGAGCCGAAATGCCGAAATGCCGAAATGCTGCGCCAGCACTCAGGCCAACCCCCTCCCAACCTCCCTCTAAAAAGGGGAGGAGCTATACCTCACTTTGAAGGAATTGAACGCACAAGCTTTTTTAAAATCTTGATCGCTAGCTCTCCAGCACAGACGCAAAATCTTGCGTCTCAATCCTATAAAAAAGGAAACACCCCATTTTTCCCTAAATTCCTCAATCCAAACTTCCCCTCATACTCAATATCATATAAATAGAGACCTTTGGCAGGGGCTGACATCGAGGCGAGCTGATTGTCCTTTTTATTGATAATATTTTTGAATTCCTTCATATCTATTTTCCCCTTTCCAACATCCAGCAGGGTAGCGGTAATGGCTCGTACCATATTCCTCAAAAAGCGGTCTGCCTTAATGGTAAAAATGACATAATCATCATGTTTTTCCCATACTGCTTTTTCAATCTTACAAATATTGGTTTTGTTGTCGCTGTGTAGTTTTGCAAAGCTGGTAAAGTCTGAATATTCCATTAAAATAGTTGAACATACATTCATTTTTTCTAAATCCAGATCTCCAGAATAATAGTAGGATAAATTGTTCAGGAATGCTGATTTTTTGGTGTTGATGATGTATTTATAGGTACGGCTCAGGGCGTCGAATCGGGCATGGAAATCATCTGAGGTTCTACGGATGCTAAAAATACTGAGATCTTTCGATACAAACTGATTTAGTCTGAAGGATAATGATTCTGTGTCCAGATCGCTATCACTATCAAAATGAGCCACATAATAGCTGGCATGAACGCCTGTGTCGGTTCTGCCTGCTCCGGTAATAATTATCTCCTCCTGTGTTAAGATTGATAAAGATTCTTGCAGGTATTGTTGCACTGTGTTTGCGTTTGGCTGAATTTGCCATCCGTGAAAATTCTTTCCGGAATAGGAGAGCTCAATAATATAGCGTTGTTTCAAAGTTAGTTTCAATTAAATAAAAGCGACCATGACAGGCTGACAAATTTCGGCAAGAATGTTGAGAATGCAAAATGTATGTAGTTATAAAAAAATTGTATTTATAATTGGCACAGGTTTTTAGTGTAACAGGCTATAAATTCTATGGCTCTGAAGGTCAGTGAACATAGATTTCAAAAAATTGAATAATCACAACATAAATTTGCAGAATTGAACCTTGCAGCTTCAGAGTTGTTTATTTTATATTATTAGTGTTCGGAAAAAATGTGAGATTGATTCGCTACACTCGCAATAACGGGGTTTACTAATAATTTTATAACATAAATGCATCATTAAATATGAGAACTTTATCACTAATACTTTCACTTCAAATAATATCTTTTTTTAGTGCTGAAGCCCATGTGGCTTTAACAACTCCAACGGGAGGTGAAACCTTTATACCGGGGCAAACAATAAGCATTTCCTGGCAGGTTGTTATATCGCATAACACTTTGAATTGGGATTTGTTTTTCTCAACAGATGGTGGAGCTACCTGGAATATAATTCAAGCTGACATCTCTGAAGCTGCTCTTTCTTATGAATGGACAGTTCCTGATATAAATACAAATCAGGCGAAAATAAGGGTGGTTCAAGACAATGTTGACAGTGACTATAGTGATGACAGTGATAATTTTACCATTGCAGCTCCGACGGGTACAGGCAAAAATAATTTTGAACCTGAGTGGAGTATATCGCCCAATCCTTTCAATGAAACAGCTAGACTGAACTTTGAAAATCCCGAACAGAGTAGCTATACATTCACCTTAATTAATTCCCTGGGACAAGCTGTGAGAATAGTTGAAAACATAGTTACAGATCAATTAATAATCGAAAAAGGAAATTTAGCTGAAGGTCTGTATTTTTTCCAGTTGTCTTCTGGCAATGCCATACTTGTCTCTGACAGATTGGTAGTAAAATAAAGTTGCAGGATCAGAAGAAATCGACTTGTTACCTAAAGTTTGAACAAGGAAACTCGAATTTAGGTAATGCATTTGAAAAACTGAAGAAATGAGCAAGCATTGCATGGAAATTTTTCAAAAAGGGAAAGAATCACAAACACATATCGTGGCTGATAAAATCAGACCCTAAGGAAAACCTGCTGTTTTTATTTGTATCCGGTCTGCTATGATTTTTAAAAATTGAAAAGGGTATTTTAATTGGGAAAATAAACTTTATTGAATTATTTATTTTCGTGCTTCTAACTCGCGAAGACTCTCCATTTTTTTTCGCGTCAAAAACTCTTTTATCCCTTCCAGATGTTCTTTTACTCTTTTGTTACCAAATTCATACACTTTGCTTACCATTCCGTCGAGAAAATCGCGGTCGTGTGATACAAGTATCAGGGTGCCGTCGTAGTTCATTAAGGCCTGCTTCAGGATGTCTTTGGTGCGAATATCGAGATGATTGGTAGGCTCATCGAGTATAAGCAGATTATAGGGTTCCAATAGTAGCTTTATCATAGCCAGTCGGGTACGTTCTCCACCCGAAAGTACGCGCACCTTCTTGTCGAGATCTTCACCTCCAAACATAAAAGCACCTAGCAAATCTTTAATTTTGGTTCGTATCTCTCCTTTGGCAATATCGTCGATGGTTTGGAAAACCGTAAGTGATTCGTCGAGCAGTGAAGCTTCGTTCTGAGCAAAATAACCTACCATGGTGTTGTGACCTAGATTCAGCTTACCTCCGTGCTCAATTTCTCCCATAATGGCTTTAATCATGGTAGATTTACCCTCACCGTTTTTCCCTACAAAAGCAATTTTCTCACCCCTCGATATGGTAAAGGAAGCTTCTGAAAAAACCAGGTGCTTGTCGTACGATTTGGATACATTTTCTGCAATAACCGGATAATTTCCCGATCGTGGGGCAGGAGGGAAGCGAAGTCTCAAATGGGAACTGTCGACTTCGTCAATTTCAAGTATTTTGAGTTTCTCTAGCATCCGTACCCTCGACTGCACCTGATTTGTTTTAGAATATGTACCACGGAATCGTTCTATAAACAATTGATTTTCTGCAATCATCTTTTGCTGCTCGTCGAAGGCTTTTTGTTGCTGCTCACGTCTTTCCTGTCGCAGAACAAGATATTGCGAATAGTTTACTTTATAATCATAAATTCTGCCCATGGTCACTTCAATGGTGCGGGTTGTAATAGTATCGATGAAGGCCCGGTCGTGAGAGATTACAATTACGGCTTTGGCACTGTTTATGAGGAAATCTTCGAGCCATTGTACCGATTCAATATCGAGGTGATTGGTAGGCTCATCGAGAAGAATAAGATCGGGATTTTGAAGCAGAATTTTGGCCAATTCTATCCTCATGCGCCAGCCACCGCTATATTCGCTTGTGGGCCGGGCAAAATCTGTGCGGACAAATCCCAGTCCGATAAGGATTTTCTCCACTTCAGCATCGAAATTTATATCACCCAGACTATACACTTTTTCGCTAAGTGTAGATACCTTTTCAATTATGTCGTAATATTCTTGCGATTCATAGTCGGTACGGGTTTCAAGTTGACCATTCAACTCATCCATTTCCTTCTTCATGGCGTTTAGCTCACCAAAAGCCTGAGAGGCCTCTTCGAAAACAGATCTGTTATTTTCAATATTAATGTGCTGGGGCAAATAGGCGATTATGGCATCTTCAGGAGCTGAAACCCGACCATAATTAGGCTGTTTAATCCCAGCCAATATTTTTAGTAAAGTTGACTTTCCGGCACCATTTTTCCCCATCAGGGCAATGCGGTCTTTTTCGTTTACCGCAAAAGAAACTTCCTTAAAAAGGCTTGTTCCACCAAACTCTACACCCAATCCGTCTATTGAAATCATTCGTGCTATTTTTAATAAGGCCGCAAAGATAATTAGAGTTCTGATTAATTGAGTATAATGGTGCAGAATTACTGTTTTTATTCTTTGACTGTCGAGACCTTATTATATATAATCTGTATGTGCTGGCGGTGTTTAAATTATTACAAAATCCCGAAAATTTTTCCTTGTAATTATTTTATTCTCAGATTTATATGCGTCTGTAAATGTTTTTGATAACTTTTTTGCTTTTGTTTCAGACCATTTAAACTCATAACCATAAATACGCCCTCCAATATCTTCCACAAAATCAACTTCTTGTTGCTGTTTAGTTCTCCAAAAGTATTTTCTTGCTAAACTTTCCTTATATTCATTTTGCTTAACTCTTTCTGAAATCAGAAAATTTTCCCATAACGCACCTTTATCTGTTCGAAGGTCAAGTGGATCAAAATTTCCAATTATCATATTTCTTATACCGTTATCATAGAAGTATATTTTTTTGTTTTTCTTTATCTCATTGCGAACATTTTTACTAAAACTACCTAATTTAAAAATTACAAAACCCTTTTCTAATATCTCTATGTACCTCTCCACAGTATTTCGGTCAACTGATAATATTTGTCCTAGTTCAGAATAATTCACCTCGCTTCCAACTTGTAAAGCTAAAGCTTGTACCAGCTTATCTAGTATTTCTGGTTTTCTTAGTTCTGATTGTGCTAAAATATCCCGGTATAAGTAGCTATTTAAAAGATTTCTTAATATACTCACTTCTTCTCCGGGGTTGTTTAGAACATCGGGGTAAAGTCCGTAAAGCAATCTGGTTTCCAGTTGCTGTTCTCCGTGCAAGTATCCATGATGATTCTCAAACTCTTCCCAGGATATCGGGAATAATTGATACTCCCATTTCCTTCCTGTTAATGCCTCGTTTATTTTATTTGATAAATCAAAAGAAGAAGATCCACTTGTTAATAACTGCACATCTTTAAATTGATCTGTTATTATTTTCATAGTTAATCCAATTCCTGCAATTCTTTGTGCTTCATCAATAAAAATGAATTCATGTTTGCTTAACAATTGTTTAATTTCCTGGGTGTTCGGCTGGTTTAGTAATGTTCTTGTACGTGGGTCATCCCCATCAAAGAACAGATATTTTTTTGTGCCAAGAACCTCCTTTATTAAGGTGGTTTTTCCAACTTGCCTTGGACCAATTAATACAATAGCTTTACCGGAATTAATTTTTTTAAGAATTTTCTCTTTTAAATATCTTTGATACATTTTTTATTTCAAAGATACAACATTTATTGAATGTAATCATATTTGGTTATGTTTATTTGTGAGTTTAATCTCAGGTGCTAGCTAGCACACAGTATCCGTCTAACCAACCGGATCATAAATCTAATTAAAGATAATCGGATATTTGTTTATGTCGGAATTAAAGCGCCAGAGAGTTATGTATGCCTGTTATCGTTTTTGCAGGCTTCGATGTGAGCAAACATATTAGCCTGGCAATGTCTTTTATATTTTCTCATGGGCCAAATTTAGGCACTTATCTGCTGGCATGAAAGATGGGGTTGGTAGAGGGGATACTTCAGGACAAGGTTGAAAGTTCCTTAAGCGATAACGACCTGTTAAACCAGTTCAGGAAAGTTGAAAAACTTCCGAATGATAAAAAACGGCTGGTAAATGAGTTTCTGGACGCTTTCCTGTTTAAGGATAATATTCAGCAACAAATTGCGTCTTAAAGAAGAAAAGCCCCGGAGTGATCCGAGGCTTTTATCTCAATTTAAGTACTTTTTTAAAATTCTTAGATATCTCTTGGATTTTCTGGTAGTCAAGGTGTTGTTCAGTAAATATAGGGTCTTTTCAAAAAACAAATATCCGTCACTTCCTTTTTCAGGTGACCAGAAAATAAAATCAAATTTATCCTCACCGACAGTATATTTCCCTTGGATAATTATCCCATGAATAACGACTACACTACTATCAAATTGATTATATCCATTCTTAAAAAAAGTATCATAATACGCCATGTAGTCAGAAGAAATGGGACTATGTTCAGACCAAACATAAATTGAATCACTATCTGCCTCATTTATAAGCAAATCTAGAGTACAAGAATCAGCTGTAAAATTCACATTAACATGAGAATTACTATGCATCGCTGGCATAAATCTTACATTTAAAGATTGCCCTTTGGTGGTATGGTTAACTAGTATGAATACTATGATTATGATTATATTCTTCATTGAAATAATATAATTATCTGCCAAGATTGAACCACCAGTATAAAGGAGTATATCTTAATGATGGATAAGCCCAATTATTACTCCACAAGCCATTTACATGATAATTCAATAAACTTTTGTTTGTCAGGATCATTCCTTCATTCAATCCAGCTATTTCTAAAGCAAGATAGTCAGTGGGGTCTGATGGCTTGTAAGGATCAGCCGCATAAAGTCTCCCGTTTACATTAACAGGCCAACCTTCTGTTGGATAATGGGTATGGACAAGATATTTTGTGTTTGCAGGGATGTCATCCTTATTAAACCTCATCGAAGTCTCTGTACTTTCGGTTGCAAAGATTCGTTGGAAAGAACCATCTTCTAATATTGCTCCTGATAATTCCCTTCTAATAAACCGTGATCTTGTATAGAGCGCATTAAGCTTATTGTATGCCTTGTAGGTTAATTCAACATCACCAAAATTCTTACCTCCTCCCCATTTCCAATTTGAATAGCTAATACCGTGATAAATTCCCAATGAAGTCAATCCACTAATGCCAACTGATCCCCAGTTTACATCACCAAAATCTCCATTGTTATAGAGAAGCTGATTTGTAAGGTTTGAAGAAGATCCTCCAGCTAGAGCTCCCCATCCTCCACCAATTAGAGAACCAACACCTCCTCCAACTAAACCTGCTATTGCTCCGTATTTTGCTCCCCGCAACATAGCCTGACCATCCCAACCTGAAGCAAGGCCATTAAATCCAGCACCTCCAACAGCACCGGCTGCGGCACCAGCAAGCATAGCCCCTCCTCCGGCTGCACTAATTCCTGCTGCTGCACCTCCCGATAACCCTCCGATTAATGCTCCCCCTCCTATATATCCGGCCCATTCCGAAAATCCTTGCGCTCCATGAGCTTTACCAATTTGATAACCACTATAACTTCCAATTGCAGCACCAATAGCAAAAGGTATCCAGAAGAATTCCCCACTTGGATCTGTATACACCAGTGGATTATTCAGGCAATAAGAATACCGATTAAAATTATCAGCATATCCCGGCATTTGAACATAAGGATCAGGGCTTAAGAACCTCCCAAGCATAGGGTCATAAACCCTGCCATTCATGTCAATTAAGCCGAATTCAATCAGGTGTTCGTGTCCGGTAAAGCCTCTGTCTGCAAATAAGTCAGCATCGGTTTTAGTGGTCCAGTCATCATTGTCTCTTGGATTACCCCAGGCATCATAACTAAAGTATGCCACTGCATCCGTTTCAGCGTTGATAACTCCTGCCAAAGAACCCAAATGATCATTTAAAGTATAAAACAAAGTATCGTTATCCTGATCATCTATAACAAATATAGCACATAATCCGGTCCCACCGGAAATATAATGGTATTTTTTTGTGCCCGAGGAAGTAGTGACTTCTTCGTAATCGCCCAGAAAGTATTTAGTTTTTTCGGTAAGGGCATCACGGGTGAAAACGGTTTTTATTCTTTGTCTGTCGAGTCCGTAGGTATATGTGAGGTTTATGGGGTCAGCATTTTCATCCAACTGGCTAATGGACGATACTTTATTGAAGTTGGTATAGCTTATAGTTTGGTCTGAGGGTAAGTAGGCGGTGTTTAGGTCTCCTATGCTTGTAAGGGCATGGGGTCCGGCAGTGCCGTCACCATATACTATAGTATTTGCCAAATCAGACTTTGAGCTTATATTGCCTCCGTCTTCATAAGTTAATGATAAATTTCCGGCGCTAATAGGATAACCATCAAATTCATAGCTTATTTGTTCCAGACGATTTAGTGCATCATATTGAAAGCTTTCATTCTGGTGAGTAAGGCTATCTTCCCGAAATGCAAGATTGCCATTATCGTCGAAGCCATAATTCATATTAAAAACATTGCCTGTGGTAAGCCCTTCAAGGACACCGTAATTGTCATAATCAAATCAATGATTTATTATTTTCTTAAATCTGGTAAGGCAGGAAATGAATCTCCCCAAATTTTTTAGTGGGTCATAATATTGATGAGAAAATTGTAATTGACCTTTAGATAAGATGTTATGATTTGCCTGACACATTTATGTGGAAGGCTAGATTACCAGTACTTATAAAAGTATGTGTAACTTACACTAAACTGTTCACCACCTGTTTCTTTATTTACAATATATTCATTAGATTTTTCAATTAGACCATTTGGATTTAGTAAATAATAGATATTATACTCAATACCATTAACACCTTCTTGTTTTGATTTTCTAATTAGGTTGCCATTTTTATCAAAGAACTGCTTAATAAAAATAATATTTTTCGCATCAATAATAAAAGCATCCTTTAAAAAAATTTGGTAAAAATTAAGGAGCGCATTTTGATTAAAGTTCTGAATTAGTTGTTTCCATTCAATATCATAAAAAGGAAGTCTCCGTTCTTCAATGATGTAACTTGAATCAGGGGAATAAAAGAGCAAATATTCAGAATAATTAACATAACCTCTATTACTATCGCATAATTCCACGCTGTTTTTCACTTGACCGTAACAATTTTTTTTGGTTATTTTTGCTGATTTGATTGAAAAATTCATATTATCGGTTTGATCCTCAATAATGAAGTCTTTGTAATAATTAAAATTAATTGTGTCAGATTCAAAATCACACCTTAAGTAGAATTCATTAATTTTCTGTTTTAGCTCATCGCTACCATTATAAAAAAACTTCTCATGATAATTAATGCCATTTGGATAATAATTTTCTCCAAATACTCTTTTCATCTTTAAATAACCAGCTATATCAAAATTATATTCGATAAGAATAATGCTTGTATCAATCTCTGAAAAATCATCTGAGTATAATGATTCTACAACAAGGACTTGCTGAACACCATTTGATAGGATGGTTTCTTTGTTCCAATGGTATTCCTGCCCATAGCTCATAAAAGGAAGCAGTACTAAATAGAAAAATATATTTTTTTTCATGTTTAAAAATATGGATTATTAATAGGAGAACCCCAAATATTTGAAATGTCTATAATTCTTTGCTGCCATGGAGATGTTGAACGACCAACCCATGAACCAATGTATGTTTCATGCATCCAGTTATATATTACATCATGTTGTTTGGGTGTACTGAACCAATAATTCCTTTGAAAATTAAAATACCCCAATTGCGTACCCCACTCATAGAATTTTTGATGCATAATTTCATGACCAACAACTAAGTCAAGGAGTTCTTCCTTAAGAAATGCATCTCTATAAATGGTTATTATATTGTTTTTATGGTGCTTTAGTTCCCATAGACCTAATAAACCTTCAGGTTGAGTATCTGAAGCGACAAAATCCACTTTATTAGGATTATAATAATAATTGTTTTTATTAATACTCTCTTCAATACTTTGAGGAGAGATAGCCTTTTGTGAGCCTTTGAATTCACTGATATTAATGACGTCATCCTTGGTAAATTTCAAAGTATATCCCTCGCCAGTCAAAAAACTTCCCTTATGAATAACAGCATCAACACCTCCAACAATCCCCTGAATCAATCCCGGTATTGCACTTATCCCAGCTGCCTTATAATTAGGTTCAAAACTACCGTATGCCATCCAATTCATTGCTCCACTATTCACTGTTGTTGTGGCATACATACCACCAGCGGTCATAAAACCTGGTAAGGCTCCCGGGCCAGTTGGCATAAATGCCGGCATCGCGACAGAAAGATACATTGTTCCCGCAATATACATCGACGCACCTGCTCCTTGAATTGCATCTACCCAATCCCAGCTACCATTGTTTTGAATCCCATTATATAATCCTCCTATTATGGCTGCTCCTAATAAAAATAATCCAAAACACTCCCCATCCGGATCCACATAAACCAGCGGGTTATTCAAAGCATAAGAATACCGATTAAAATTATCAGCATATCCCGGCATTTGAACATAAGGATCAGGGCTTAAGAACCTCCCAAGCATAGGGTCATAGATGCGACCATTCATATCAATAAGCCCGAATTCAATTAAGTGTTCATGCCCAGTAAAGCCTCTGTCTGCAAATAAGTCAGCATCGGTTTTAGTGGTCCAGTCATCATTGTCTCTCGGGTTGCCCCAGGCATCGTAACTATAATAACTTACTGCATTTGTTTCTGCATTAATTACCCCATTCAAAGAACCCAGATGATCATTCAGAGTATAAAACAAAGTATCGTTATCCTGATCATCTCTAACAAATATAGCACATAATCCGGTTCCTCCAAAAATATAATGGTATTTTTTTGTGCCTGAACTTGTGGTGACTTCTTCGTAATCGTCCAGAAAGTATTTAGTTTTCTCTGTAACTGCATCACGAGTGAAAACCGTTTTTATTCTTTGGTTGTCGAGACCATAGGTATATGTGAGGTTTATGGGATCACCATTTTCGTCCAGCTGGCTAATGGATGCAACTTTGTTGAAGTTGGTATAACTTATAATCTGATCGGAAGGTTGGTAGGAAGGATTTGGGTCATTCAAGCTGGTAAGGGCATGGGGTCCGGCTGTACCGTCACCGTATTCTATATTGCCCGCTACATCTGACTTTGAGCTTATATTGCCTCCATCTTCGTAAGTTAATGATAAGTTTCCGGCGCTAATAGGATAACCATCAAATTCATAGCTTATTTGTTCCAGACGATTTAAGGTATCATATTGAAAGCTTTCATTCTGGTGAGTAAGAATATCTTCCCGAAATGCAAGGTTGCCATTATCGTCGAAGACATAATCCATATTAAAAACATTGCCTGTGGTTAACCGCTCTAGGACACCGTAATTATCATAATCAACCGAAGTATTATAACTTCCCTGGGAATAGGATGTAATCTGTCCAAGGGCATTTACATCACTGCACTCCCAGACTTTGAGGCCTCCGGCCTTAATAGATTTAAGATCGCCATAATCATTATAATCATAACTTACAGAAAATCCGGAAGGATAGGTTTTCGAATAAGGTCTTCCAAACCAATCGTATGTATAGGAAAACTCAAACGTTTTTGAATCTATTTCTTTACTCAGGATTTGGAGTCGTCCGAATTCTTCATCATAAACATATTCTTCCACTAAGGAATTATCAGAATTGCTTATGGATGAGAGTTGTCCAAAATATGGTTTACTGTCGTCTGAATAATAGGAATAGGATGTAGTTATTGTACCATCGAAAGATTCTGTAATTCTTCCGAGATTATCATAATCGAAAGTTGTGGTATTTGATTTAGCATCTGTTTGAGAAACTAACTGGCCGTACCCATCATAAATGGTTGTTATGGTTCCGGCATCGGGGTCAGAAATTGACGACCGGTTTCCCTGTCCATCATAGCTAAATTCAATTTTATCTGTGGGATTTATACTGGTATAGGTGTTTTTAAGTTTGCCATCAGCATAATAGACGGAATATACAATATTTCCATCATTATCTTCGCTTTCAATCGTTTCTCCCATAGCGTTAGTAAGGGTTCTCATCGTTTGAGTCTTAGACCCTTTTGTTACGGTAACAGTAGTTTGTAGAGTAACGGAATAATTATATTCTGTTTCGGTTCCATCGGGAGCTTCTTCAAAAGTAACTCTACCCTTGGTGTCGTAAGTATAGCTTGTCCACAGTGGAGTGTCAGAGCTATAGTAGGGCATAGATTTTCGATAAAGGCTACCGTTGTCATTATACTCCTGGTCGATATAAATTGCTTCATCCTTAAAACCTCGTACAACCGTTCTTAATTCTCTGCCTGTGGCATCAAAAAAGGATAGTTTGGCTGCTGAAGATGTTTCTTTTTTATAGCTGTAAAAGAGAGCATCAGCCGGTGCATCTGTTTGTCCATTTACCCATCTTAATGCTATAAGCTCTTCCTTTTGGTCGGGATAAATGGTTTTGGTTTTGCGATTAAAGGCACCGTATTCGTATTCAACTTGCATCGAATTTGGCGAAGTGCTACTTAAAAGAACGCCGGCTGCCGGATCCAGATCAAAGATTGTGGTATTATTATCAGGATCGGTCTGTTCTACAATAAATCGCCCATCAGATGTAAAATCGGCTTGTGAAACCAGCGTTACTAGCGAAAGGCTTTCCCCTTTCTTAGCTTCAATTTCTGTTTTTTTAATATTTCCGAAATCATCAAATATTGTATAGCTCGTTATCCGTTCTCTATCCGTATTTTTGAATTCCGTTTTTTCAATTAATCTCCCTTTTAAACTCTCATATTCAAAAAATTGAGTATTTGTTTCAAATTCAAGGCCTCTTGTATGAGTTGTTTCTATTTCCTCTATGGAATAGTCTCCAGTCCATCCGTTTCCAGTGTAGCTATAATTTTGCACAACGGAGAGCTCATTATTTATATGGCTTGTTTTTGATTCGACCAGACCATCTTCATTATAGGTAAATACTTGTGTTGTTGTGGTACCTGATTCAAAATTTTCGATACTCGATGATTGCGTTTGCATCCTGAATCTTCCATTTTCATCAAGGTTCATAAAACCAACTGTATTTTCAGACTCTTCTTGTAATTCTACGCCAACATATTTTTGAGCTTTATATAAATAGGGATGGTAATAGCTTGTATTATAGCTCATTTCTGTTTTTTGGGTGATGTCAAGATTGGTATTTGTACTACTAAGCTTCATAAAACCTAAAAAGCCTTTACCTTTTATATGGATTCTTGCATCTTCATATTTATAAGTTGTTTCTATTGGGTCTGCAACCCCATTATCTGTAGAGATGCTTTTTACAACCTGCCAGGGGCCTACAACTCTTACAACAGGGAATGTCCCTGTTATTCCTTTTGTATATACAGTTGGGTCAGTAAGTTTACTATAAGAGAATTCTGTTTCTAATCCTAAACCATTGGTTATCTTTTCTATAGCAGGTTGGGACAGGTTATTTGTAATAAAGCTGTTATGTTTATTTGTTTCCGGGCCTAATATTTCGATAATTCCATCACCGTTATAGTCTCCGAATTGAAGCTCTCTTCCATACGATTCATTACTATTTAGAGTAGAATACGTGAAGCTAATGGCTTCGTTGGAATAGTTAGGTATGAAATCAAAATAAATCTTTTCCAGATTCTCATTTGTGAATAAAAGCAACTCATTTTTACCATCGGCATTAATATCTGCTGATCTGGTGTAGAGAATATCCATCGCAAAGTTTATATCAAAATATCCAAGACTAACATCATTTGCCCCGTAATTGGTTAAGTGTTTTATTGCTAAATTATGGCCTAAGCTAAAATCAGTCCCCCCACTATTTAAAAAGTTTGTTCTACAAATGATATCATTATTTTGATTGCAGATATTTTCCATATAATCTAAAAAATTGTCCCCCAAACCATATTCATTCAGAAAATTATTCCAGTCATAAATAGAAGATAGGTCTCCATCGTATTCATCCCATAGCTCCAAATATGAATATGTTACAAATTCTTCTTTTTGTGTCACCCATCCCATAATACCATCACCATTAATATCTATTAAGCCTAAAAACTTCTCATTGACTGTTTCAGAAAAAGAAAAATTGTCAGTTTGAGAATTATACAAATAGACACCGAAAGAACTACTCTCAATTTTAAGATAATCCATCTTCCCATCACCATTAAACTCTCCCCAGACAAGGGAACCCTCAAGGCTTTGCATTTCAGTTAAACTGGACATAGAAGTGTTTGTATAAATGATTTTGTTACCATCGGTAAATGGCATATAACCATAATCTACAAGATCCGGACCGGGAGCAACAAATTCTTTTGAAAGTCTGACACCGTTAAGAGTAAGTTTTTTCTTCCTTTGTTCACTTGTTGACTCTTGATCAAAGTGATAGAAATGTGCGACCTTATAGGAAAATTCCAGACTTAGAGGGTAAGGAAGTTCTTCATTATAATTCAGAAATATATCAACAATTTCATCATAAATATCACTGTTAAAATCAAAATTTTCATTTAAATTCTCAGGTAGTAAAGCTCCAATCTCATCCCATTCGGATACTGTTACAAGTAGTTCTAGAATTCCGTCTCCATCAAAGTCACCAGCAGTTACTGCATCTACATCTTCAAACTCCGGATCTGTTGGAATGGTTTCCACTGGGTTATATTTATTAATGTAACCCAATCTAAGAGCATTCCAGTGTTCATACAAATAGGATCTGGGAAGTTCTCCTGATTCATCATAATTTGAACCAAGTCCTGTGGAAGATCCCTTATATAAATAATATTGATAATTATGAAGACTGTGATTTATTTCGACAGAAACCAAATCTGAAAATCCATCGCCTGTAAAGTCTCCTGAAAAATATTTAAAGTTTGGCCCAGATTGAATATATTTTGTTGTGGGTTGGGCACTAAGGTTTGACGTCGGAATCTCCCATGTAAATGCCGTTGCATTATAATGATTATCATCTTTATCATATTGCATTACCTGTGATAGGTATGTATTTCCTGCCTGATTGGTGTATGAAAATTCATAACTGCCATAATTTTGATTCGCAGAAGTTATAGATATATTATCCAGCTGAAGATCGCTTATTATCAGGTCGTCATGAATGTATGAATATTTTATTTCCTGTTTCTCAGAATAAGTGAATTCTATTTCATTTTCAGGATCTGTTATCGCTCCACCGTATTTAATTTTTGAGATGACAATTTGTTTCTTATCATCATCTTTATTGTATTCATAAAGTATAAAATTTCCGTCTCTATCAGTAATTTTGTTTACCATCCATATCCATTCTGTCGTCGCGTCAAGGCTTAGCCTTGAATCCGTAGTATTTCCATATTCTATAGTTTTTCCATCAGCCGTTTTAACCAAAAATGATATATTACTACCCGTGGTATCTCTTGTGATTACTGCATGGGATTCGATTAATGTATTGTAGGAAGTTGCTAATAAACCAACGGCATTGATACCAACTAGGCGTTGTCCATCCCACATAAGCCGTACATCTCCATCCACACTTGAAATTGCGGATGTTTCACCATCATAAAAATTATTTTTTCCCGTTGCCGTAATGGAGGATATTCCGGATAATCCAACGCCATAGCCAAGAATAGATTCCCCCGACTGGCTGTTATAAGTAATGCTAAGAGAGGGTTCCATTCCTAAATTTCCTACAGGAACACTTATTGGAATAGTGTATGTAGCAGCGCCTGATTGGGACACGTCTGCAACTCCGTGTATGGCACCTACAACACCATCTGTTCCAACCAGGGTTCCAACTGTACCTTCAGGCCCCCCGGTTTCATTAATTACGTACGGTTCCTCTAATACAAATGAATAGATTTCTGCAGAAAATGTCCCTGAATTATCAGCATTGTATTCAAATCCAGGCAAAAGTGTAATTTCATCAGTAGCTCCGACTTTAACATTTATATAATCTGATAAATCAGAATTAAGATTTATTGTTTCATTATATATTATAGTATCTTGAGTATAAGAAATATAACTAAAAATCAATGATATAAGGAAGATGAATATCTTTTTCATTATATATGTTTTTTATTGAGGGGATCTGGCAACTGTTTTTGATATTTTAAAATAGTATTTCAATTTTTTTGAATTATGAGTTATTCCGGGCTTTAAAGTATGTTCCGGAAATTAAATAAAACTACTGGTTAGATATTTATTGTTTAATGATTTTGAACTTCCTGTTTTCTCCATTTATCTCAAGGATAATAAAATATGACCCGTCAAGGTATTCATCCATGTCAATCCTATTCGTTGCAAAAATTTCCTTTGTGAAAAATAAGGTACGACCATATAAATCGATCAAACGCAAACTTCCTTTGTCTTCAAAAGAATAATTCTCAACATCAATCAACACGTAACTGCTTGTAGGATTTGGGTAAACCAGGTAATTTTTAGTATTAAGGCTACCATTCAATATCGGCTTACTTAGACTTTTCTTTGGGTCATCGCTGTCCAAATACAGACAATTTCTTGCGGTTCTATTACCTGAAGCATCATAAGAAAAATGAATCTCGTAATTATAGGTAACCACAATATCTGTAATTTCTAAGTCAGGTTGATTAGCAATCTCAACATTAAAAAAGGAATACTCTATGATTCCATTAGTCGATGATTGTAGCTGGAAATCAAGCGAAAAGTCTTCCCAGGTAGAACCTGTATTCCAGGACATTGAGCTCCAAGAAATGTCATTACCACCGTCTACTAATGGCTCTTCCTCAGTTAAATAGAGCGAAAGGTATCCGCTTCCCTTACGTCTGCCCTTAAGTGATATTTTACTCTCACCAAGATAACCGTAATCCACATTATATAGCATAAATAAAGCCTCTCCATTACTCAATGTTCCTGAATATGAAAATGTGACCTTTGTGGGTTCCCATGTCAATCCGGGAACTGAGGTGTCAACCCAATCAATACTGCTAAATACACTCTCCTGGGGCCCTGTTGCATCCTGGGAATATATCGGTAGTTGGAATAAAAGGGCTGCCGCTAGAGAAAGAATTATTTTAAGTCTCATAATTATTCTGAATTTATTGAATATTAATTCTGAGTATCTTCTTTCAAAATTATTAAACACATTTTCCATACAAATAAAGTTTTTATAAACAATGTGTCAAGAATTTATTCCTGATTTAAGTAACACTTAAATTATCTCCATTATTTTATCCCTAATTCTCCAATTCTTTTTTCTAATTCATCTATATGAACTTGCTGCTCTTTTATTGCCTCAATCAGAATTGGAATTATTGCTACATAGTCAATAGAAAGTAAGCCTTCGGCCTCCTACATATTGAGCTGAAAGAACAGGATCTGTATCTTGCGCGCTAAAAAGTGTATGGAAAAAGAATCCAGATTTCGTGAACTGATAAGTCTGCAACAGGACTCCGGGTTAACGGTAAGAGAATT
>JAIOZM010000088.1 GCA_021740585.1 Bacteroidales bacterium | reverse complement strand
TTCCGGCTTTGCCGGAACCCGACCCCTTTACTGACTATAATCAATTGACTGTCAACGTCATTTCAAGCGTAGCGCGGCAATCTTTTCAGGTTTTATAAGTTTTACCGGACAACAATGATTATTAATCTTCTGATATAAAATCCTTATTTGTTTATCACAACCCCTTGGGTAATAATTTGATCACTTGTCATTAGTTTGACAAGATATAGGCCTTGGTTTAATGAACTTGTATTCCAGCTAATCTTATGATTGCCTTTTTCTTTTTCAGTTCGTACCAGAGTTTCAATTCTTCTGCCCATAGCATCAAATATTGCTATTTCTATAAGTGTGGTTGCGGGCAGATTGTAACTGATACTTGTGTATTCATTAGCGGGATTTGGATAAACAGTCATAGTGCCTTTATTGCTTTCAAAAACATCAGTACTGACAGCAAATGCGGTTTTAACTTTTTCGCAATACACATCATATTGATCTGAAATTGGATCTGATGCTCGCAAACAAGCAGTATATACTCCCGGTAAATCATAATAATGAGTTATAATACTTGTAGTGGAATCCATAACCGTAAATCTTTTCAACTGTTCATCTCCAAAGTCCCACTCATAAGAAGAAGCATCCCCGGAAGTGGTGCCAACAAAATCAATCGGATATCCCGAAGCTTTTAAATTTGTACTGTCGGCTTCGTAATCAAAAGATACTTTAAGTTTGTTTTCTTCACCCACATTAAGGAGTTTTACCTCATTACTTTTACAGCCACTCGTGCTGTTTCCACTTATCAGTTTAACCCTGTAATATCCTTTTTCAGCATAGCTGTGAGTTGGATTTTTGAGGTTAGAAGTGGTTCCATCTCCAAAATCCCATCTCCATGTATCTATTTCCCCATAGGAATTATCGGTAAAAGCAGCTTTTAAATTTATTGAATCAACCGTGAACATAAAGTGGGCTCTGCAATCCTTATTGGCTGACAGGTTAACAGGAACCCATCTGCAATTTGTATTAGGGATTCCAAAATTATTCCACACCGTTAAACACGTAAAGTAATAACCTTCTTGTGGATAATTATGTACCGGACTAATTTCCTTTGAGTGATTTCCGTCGCCAAAACTCCAAACAAAATCCTGAATGTCGCCAAAAGATTTATCCTTAAACCTTATAGAGTTTGGCAGATCATCGGGTTGGAAAATAAAGTTGGCCTGACAATCCAAACCTTCGCTTCCGATAAGCACAACCGTTTCGTAATAATCCATACAATTATTGTCGGCGTTAAAAGTGTTGAGACTTACTTTATAATACCCCGGAGCTTTGAAACGGTGAGTAGGATTTGCTTTGGTGGTATAGGTGCCATCACCAAATATCCAAAGCATCTGTGAATAATCACCGACAACCCGGTTCTGAAAATATGCCGTTGAAGTCAGGGAATCAACATAATAATCAAAGGCTGCAGAACAATCTATTTCTCCAATCTGAACTTCTTTGGATGTATAGTCAACACAAACCTGACTCGAATCAATAACGGTGAGTCCAATAACATATTTACCTGCTTTCGGGTAGGAGAATGTTGGCGATTTCAGAGTACTGTATTTCCCATTTCCAAAATCCCAAAAATAATTTCTGATAGCACCTGTCGATGTATTATTAAGAATGACTTGTTTGGTATCAGGATTTATTTGAATTTTAAAGTCTGCTCTGCATTCCATATCGCCAATTTGAATAAATTTGGTAGAATGGTCCATGCAATTATTAGTGGCATCGAAAATGGATAAGGTAACAAGATAAAATCCCGGTTTCTCATAAATATGTCTGGGATTTTGATCTTTAGAGCTATAGCCATCACCGAAAGTCCAATACCATTTATCCGTTCCTTCGGACGATTTATCTTCAAGAATCAGTTCATTGGCAGATGCCTTAACGAAAAAGTCAAAATCTGCTTTCAGTTTACAGGCAACATCGCCCACACTAATCAATTTGCAGATTTCGTCAGAAAGGCCGGTATTTTCATCAATAACCATCAAACAGACTTTATAAATACCTGATTTAGGGTATGTATAAGTAAAAGATGGTTTAGTTTTCATTTTCCCGTCGCCGGTGGTCCAATACCACTTGGTAATGTTACCTGCAGAAAGATCGTTGAAGCTCACACTCAGGCCATCTTCGAGAGGGAAGTAACTGAAGTCAGCTTTAACACGTATATCGCTGGTCCCAACGAACACATCTGCGCAATATACCGACTGACAACCCGAAGCGTCATCCATTACAGTCAGACAAACAGTATACAGGCCAGGGTTTCTATAAGTGTGTTCCGGATTTTGCAAATCACTAAGGTTATTATCTCCAAAATCCCAAAAATACGATCCGGAATTCAGTGAAGTATTCAAAAATTTCACCAGTTTACTTGTATTATTCACAACAAATGTAAATCCTGCATCGCATAAAACATTTCCAATGGTCAATTTCCTTACAGATGATGAAACGCACTGATTCAGATTATTATAGGTGGTAAGCTTTACATAGTAGACTCCGTCAGCGGCATAGTTATAATCAGGATTCTGCAGGCTGGAAAAATTGCCATCCCCAAAGTCCCATTCCCAATTTGTAGGGTCTCCAACCGAATTATCCCTAAATCCAACACTTAAACCGTCGATATCAAATTCGAATTTAGCTTCACATAGTAGGAATTTTTCCTTTACAAAAATTTCCTGTTCCCAATCTGATGTTCCACAATTATTGGACACTGATAGTTTTACTTTATATTTTCCGGCTTCAGTATAGACATGGAAAGGATCACGCATTGCAGATGTTTTCCCATCTCCAAATTCCCAAAAATAGTTGTTGTTGTCAGTTATTCCTCCATAGGTATCGTATGAAAATGGGTTGAACCAAACGGTGTCCATTCTTGAAATATTGAAATTTTCGACATAAAAAGAGGCTTGAGGAATGTTTTCTGAACTTATAGTTACGGTAGTATTAATAACATCTACGCGTCCACAACTATTTGTTGCGGTTACAAAGGCGTTGTAGGTTCCCGGATTTGAATAGCTATGATCGGGGAATTGCAATGTACTCGTCGGACTCCCGTCACCAAAGTCCCACACATAACTGGCACCGCCTGCAATCTGGAAGTCGACGATGTCACCCGGACAAACAGATAATTGATTCTGATTATTCAGATATTTTTCGAATACGCCATTCAGGAATGTTGTTCGCTCTGCGCAAGCATCTTCGGTTAAAATAAACTGAATCTGGTTTTCTGAAGGTCTGATAAAATTATAAGGAATATAGCTGCCACAGCCCTCATCCTGAAATTCAACGGTAGAAACATCAGGGTAATTAGGATAAATGTATGGTCCTCCTGAGATATAATTGCTTTCCGTCCAGTTTTCAATTTTATCTCTGTATTCCATGAAATAATAATAGTAACCCGGTGACGCTTCATATAAATCAATGACGGCAAATATGCCGGGGCTCACCTCACGATACCAGGTACCTTCAGCGAGTTCGGAATTACAGATTCCATCCCAGCTTGGGTCAATCTGTATACCTGTGGGTGAAAATTCTGTAATATCGGTATATCCTCCGGGAATCAGAGGAATAGAATTTACCATATTTAGTTGACCATCCATTAATGTTCCCCAGGCTTCAGGTTCTGAATCAAAATTCAATCCGTCGCAGAAATATCCTGCCGCCATTCCCACTTCGTTAGCACCCATTAAATTCATTGGAATCCATGCAGTTACGGTTTCTCCGGAAACTATATCAGCGCTGTAGAATTTGATAATACCATCGGGTACAGCTTGTTCTCCTTCAGTAACAAAGCCTTCATACCAAAAATAAATATAGAAAGTGTCACCGTAGGCGGGTTGCCAGCTGTCCCATTGGACAAAAATATCGAGTTGATGATCAGTTCCATCGTTTTTTGCAGACCAGTCTTCTGGTGGTCTTTGGCTCTCATCCTCGGTTGAATTCATAACATAGTAAAATGGTTTTCTGGAATCGTCATTATCAACGCTTATAGTTTCGGTTCTTTCGGTGATGTTTCCACAAGTGTTCTCGGCTTTAAAGCTGAAATTAAATGGCCCTGCTCCGGAATATTGGTGGCTGGCAATGGTGAATAATTCCAAATCAGTTATGTTTGTGATATCGTTTAGTACATTCCCATCACCAAAATCGATATGGTATTTGAGCTTATTTTTAGGATCAAAATTATCATCGAAAAAATAAACCGTTTCATCGGGACAAATAAGCATCGGAACCACCCCTAATAATGCGTCGGGCTTCTTTTCGGAATCCACAACAATGTATTTTGAAACTGAGCTTATTCCCCCACAGCCAGTGGTAGCTGTTAAAATTACCTCGTATAATCCCTGATTGTCAAAACGGTGTTTAGCGTCCCTTGTAATTTGAGTGCCGCCATCTCCAAAATTCCAGTTGAAAAATACCGTATAGGGATAATAGGTTTGATTTTTGAATGAAACGGTTTCTCCCGGACAGACAGTTAGTGTGTCTATAAACATCATTTCTTCATAATCGAAATCAAGGTCGAAGGAAAAGCTCAGGTTCCAGGCTACTTCTTCCGGATTCAGAATGACGTTTATCTCTTGTGATGAAACATTTGTAACTCCACAACCACTCGTTATGGTATGTTCTATGGTGTAAATACCGGGGCTGGAAAAGTTATATACAGGGTCTCTGAGGGTAGATACTCCTCCATCCCCAAAACTCCATCGGTGGGTTCCCGATGAATTGGCATGGAAAAATACCTGTGTGCCCGGACATGGATCAGAAAAGGGAGAATCCATAGTGAAATTAAAGCTTGCGTCTGCTTCCGGATTGAAATCGATGCTTACAATTAAACTTTTAGTGTCGCTTTTTCCGCAATAATTTGTTACCGTAAGGTCGACGGTATAGCTTCCTGTTCCCTGATCGGGGTATGTGTGCACAGGACTTTTTAGTGTTGAGCTTTTTCCGTCGCCAAAATCCCAGAGGTAAGAGGAGAAATCCCCATCCACATCAAAAATTATTTCCTCATTTGGACATACCGTGGAATTGCCCACAATATAGGGTGTAAATTGCGGTGTGGCCGATGATTTTATTTCAATATCCTGACTTAAATTGACAAAGCCACATCCGTTATCAGCCATTAAAGTAACTGTATAAACCCCTTCCGATAAATAGCTGTGCTTAGCATAATTCTGGTATATTGAACTTCCGGGCAATAAGGATCCTTCACCAAAGTCCCACTCAATCATATAGGGATCCCCTTCAACTGAAAAAGTTAGTTCTTCTCCCGGACAAGCGATTAAGCCTGATTTTACATAAAATGTATCTATCGTTCCTGTTATATTAATCATTTCACTGTAATACCCAAGATTTCCAAGGTCATCTTTCACATAGAGTTCAATATGATGATTTCCTTCAGGTAAGACCTGTGGAGAAGGGAATTGTGTGTTGTCAACCAGAGCTCCATCCAGCCACCATTCATAGTAGGGACCTCCATTGAAGGAGAGTATAGTACTCGTATTATTAAAGTAGGTAACTGAAGGAGCACAAATACCCTCTGTGGTTAAAAAGAAACTTACGGTGTTTTGTGCATTAAGACCCATTATGGAAAACAAAATGAGACTTCCGATAATTAATCTTTTGTATAGATTTTTCATATCAATAGGGTTAATAGTTTGCTTAACGATAGAATAACAAAAAACAGTGGAATAAGTTAAGTTAATTATTGTTATGAATCAAAAATTGTATTTTTTATACGGTAGAAGGTATCAAAAAGTTTGATGAATTACCTGAATTCCTTGTTAGGATGCAGAATAAATATAGAAGAATTGAATCTAAAAAGGGTGTTAAAGTTTTAAACCTATAACCAGAACATCATCTATTTGCTCAATGTTCCCTCTCCAATTAATGAAATTTTTTAATAGAGCGCTTGCCTGATCTTTAAAATTCATTTGATGTATATCCAGTATAAGATCTTTGAATTTCCTGGCCATAAATTTTTTGCCTTTTTCTCCACCAAATTGATCCATGTAGCCATCAGAAAAGATATACAGACAGTCGTCTTTGAAGAAATCTATAATATTATTTTGAAATGGCTCTTTCTTCATAAAGTGAATGCCAATAGGCATTTTATCAGCCTTATACTCAATAAGTTGTTTCTTTCTTACAATATACAGGGGATTATAAGCTCCTGCATATTCTAATTTTTGAATTGCATGATTAATAACAATAACAGATATATCCATCCCATCCTGAGCTTCTCCTTCTTCACCGGTTTGATGAAGAGACGAAACCATACTCCTTCTAAGTTCGTTAAGGATTTCATTCGCCTGGGTAATTTCATTTTTAATCACTATTTCATTAAGAAAGGAAACTCCCAACATACTTAAAAATGCTCCGGGTACACCATGGCCAGTGCAATCTGCTGCCACCACAATGGTTTTATTATCCAATTTTGTCATCCAGTAATAATCGCCAGAAACTATATCGCGTGGCAGGTAGAGGATGAAATGGTCTTCAATACTTTCCTTTAATATTTTATCGGGAGGAAGTATGGCAGTTTGAATGCGACTTGCATACAATATGCTATCGGTGATTTCCTGTTTTTGCTGTAAGATTTGATCTCTTTGATGCTTAATTTCCAGATTTTGCTCTTCCAAAAGCACATTCGCCCTTTGCTTTTCTTTATATTCCCGATAAAATAAAATTGAAAAAGCTACTACCACAAAAAGACCGAAAATTGCCGAAATCAGGAGAACCCGTTGCCTTCGGTTTTCTGCCTCAGCTCTTAGTAATTCAGCATCCTGGGCCAGAGCCTCGGCTTCTTTCTCAGCAAGCTGGGATCTTTGAATTTCCAATTCTTTTTCTTTCCTGTCTGTTTCGTATTTTGCTTCCAGTTCTGAAATCTGTTGCAGGTATTCTTCAGAAATAGTTGAATCCTTGAGAACATTGTAATATTTGAAATTTTCAAGGGCAGTCTGATATTTTCCCTGTTTTTCATACACGAGGGAAATGTCTTTATATATTTCAAAGACTTCTACTTTATGACCCAGCTCCTGATTGATTTTCAAACATTGATTAAAATAGGGGAGGGCTTCGGAATATTTACCCATTTTTGAATATACTTTCCCAATATCTCTGAGATTGGAAGCTATTTCCTTTCGATTTCCAATTTCACGATTAATTTTCAATGCATTTTGGGAATATTTCAAGGCATCTTCATAATTACCTCCTTCAAGGTAAATATTTCCCATGTGGTTTTGAGAAGCGGCAATTCCCGGTTTATAGTTTATGGTTTCAAAAATTCTCAATGCATTTCTAAAATTAACAAGAGCTTCACCATAATCTCGCAACTCCCTGTAAACCAGTCCTATGTTATTGTAGGTATTCGCTTTATCCACAGGCCAGTTCCCAATGGTAAAGTATTCCAGACTCTGCTTATAAAAATCAAGTGCCTTTTTGTAGTCTACTCCTACATAAAAATAAATATTACCCATATTACTCAGAGCTCTGGCTATTTGTAAGGTATCGCCCTGAATTACCTGGATGTCAAGATTTTTCTGATAATACTCAGTCGCTTTTTGAAAATCGCCCCAATTTTTATAGATCACACCAATATTCGTTAGCATGATTCCAATTTCTTTCTGATTGCCTAATTTTTCTTGCAGGGCAAGGGCAGACTCCCACGATTTAAGTGCTTCAGCATATTTTCCCAGATAAAAGTTAACCAGTCCAATAGTGGAATATGAATTTGCCAATTCCGTTATGTTGTTTAGCTTTAATCCAATGTCGAGAGCTTCTGTTGCAAGCTGGAGTGAGCGGTTGGGATTGGTTGTGGAAATTTTTCCGGCAAAATAATTTAAGTTCAGAAGCATTTCAATACTATCAGAACTCATTCTTACCTGGTCTAAACTTTTTTCGTAATATTCTATAGATTTTTCAGTATCCTGTCTTTGAAAAAAATCGGCTAATAGTTTATATGCTTTGGCAGAATTTATATAATCTTGATTTTCCAGCGCCGATTCGGCAGATTTATTGGCGTAGAATACTGCTTGTTTTAAATCACGCTGTCTGGCACTGGCAATAGCCCATTCATAATATTTTGTTGTTTTTAGATTTTCAGGTGTGTTTTCGAGTACTCTCAATAATGAATCCGAAGTTCTTATCTCCTGACCGATTAGTTGGATAGGTAATAATAAAAAAAACAGTATTGAAAACCTAAGAATTCTGAGCATTGAACATCTTTGTTTGAGTAGGGTAAATGTATAGTAATTAATCCTAAAAAACAATATTCAAAGATCAATGCCGTGATGGGATATAGAGGCTTGGCAATTAGAATTCCCGATAGAGTTTGTTGAAAATCAACAGTGTTTTTCTGGATTTTATTTGATACATGGGAGTATATATTTAAAAAAATCCCCGGAGAATTTTATTCTCCGGGGATTTTTTAAAGATATGTTTTATTTAATCTTATTCAGCTTGTAAAATCAGGAGCTTGCCCTTTCAAGGCGCTTTATTATGGAGAATATAAATGCTGCGGCCAATAAACAACATACAATAAATATTAGCCAAAGCTGCCATAAATCTACCTTTCCCCAAAATGAACTGCCAATAAACAGAAGCTTGTTACCAACAGCGGTTGCAAGTAACCAACCACCCTGCATTACCCCCTGAAATCTTACCGGGGCAACTTTTGATACGAAAGATAGTCCCATTGGACTCAAGAATAGTTCAGCAATAGTTAAAATAAGATACGAAGAAATTAGCCAATAGGGCATTACCCTTGACGAATCTGGCACAGGATTGAATTTAACCACCCCTGATTCATCAACCACTCTTAATTCGTGGGGTGAAACAAGGTTTAAAGATGCGACCAGAATTACCAGGAATCCAACCGCTGCTATTATCATACCAATTCCTATTTTTTTAGGTGTAGAAGGTTCAATACCTTTTTTATTCAACCAGGCGAATAGTCCCATAACCAAAAAGGTTAAGGTTACGATAAACAGTGGGTTGAAAGATTGGAATACTTCAGGAGATATTGGGTTTTGAGCATCGGCTTTGCTAAAATAATAATAGGCAGCAGAACCACCGGCAACAATCAATGCAGCCCCAATTAATCTGGAATTTAATGTTCTTTTCTTACCTGCAACTATAAAAATACCTGCTAAAAGTGCTAAAACGGAAAGAATGTTCTCCAGAGTAAAAAACATAAAAGTGAATGGAGGAACTGTTTTAACCGTATAATCACGTGCAAAGAAAGTTAGTGTTAATCCATTTTGGTGAAATGCCATCCAAAAGAAAATAACAACAAAGAATACTAAAATAAGAGCTGTAACCCTCGATTTTTCTTCTTTCTTTGCTATCATAATTATCCATGTTACAAAGCCTGCAAATAAACCAATGGCCATTCCTGATGCAAAATCTTTTACAAGGCTGATGAGGAAAGCAGCAATAACTCCTACCAATAAAGCAATAGGCAGTGCCATTGGCTTTTCAGACAAGGTAATAGTCTGGTCACCCACTTGTTTCTCTTTTTTAGGCAAATGCTTATTAAATATAAGGTAAACAATAAGAGAAATTACCATTGCTCCTGCAGCTACTCCAAAGGCGATATTATATCCTTTTGCAAAACTATCTAAATAAGAACTTGCAAATGCTGATAAATCTGTTACCGGCCCGTTCAGGCTGACCTGATTCGCAAGAATCTGAAGTTGTCCAGGATCTTGTAAAGTACCTTCTGAAAACTGGTGACATAATGCAGGGATACTTCCATCGTGCAAAAATCCGTTAGTTTTAAGCCACCAGTTTCTTACCCCGGTTGCAGCAAAAGGGGCAAAAAATGCTCCAATATTTATACCCATATAGAACAAGAGATATGCATTATCTCTTACCTTAGCATATTTCGGATCATCATACATCTGGCCAACAACTGCCTGAAGGTTTCCTTTGAAGAATCCGTTTCCAAGTGCTATGGTCATCAGGCCAATTACTGTAACAGGTAAACTAAGTCCGGGCAGGACAAGCAAAGCATAACCACAAAACATTACAATTTGACCGGTCAGAATTATTAATTTGTATTTTTTTGTAGCATCAGCAATAATCCCACCAAGCAAGGCCATCGCGTAAATTGAAAAATAAAACCAGCTGTAAATTCCACCGGCAGCATCTTCGTTTAAACCGAATTTAGCCTGCAAAAATAATACAAGAATAGCCATCATGGTGTAGAAACCAAATCTCTCCCCCATATTCGTAAAAAAGGCAACTAATAATCCTTTTGGATGATCTTTGAGCATAATTTAAGTTTTAGTATTGTTTTAAAAAAATTGCTTCAAATATAGAACTTTTTAATTAATGATTTATGTGTTATAAAAAAGAAAGAAGGGGATGTTTAGGCGCGAAATTTTGCGTCTGTACTCATTGCCCATATTCAGTAATTAAGCTTTGATTATTAAGCCTTGATATGTACAAAGATTATTTGGAGGAGCTTTTATTGAAGACTACATTTGGCAAAAAAGATGGAATCTTCCGGAGGAATATTGGCAAACAACGTAAAGTAAAATTATTCTCTGATCAGTTAAAAATTCATAACTTAGTGTGATTATTCTTTTTAGGTTAATTTATTATTATTGAAGGATATGAAGATATACAATTCAGAGCAGGTAAGAAAAATGGATGCCTATACCATCGAGCATGAGCCTATTTCTTCAATCGACCTTATGGAGAGAGCATCCAACAGTTTTGCAGATTGGTTTAGTGAAAAGTTTGATACAGCAAAGGAAGTTATCGTATTCGCAGGTCCCGGCAATAACGGTGGTGATGGTTTGGCCATTTCACGGATTCTGGCCCGAAGAAAATACCGGGTTACTGTTTATCTTTTAAATTTAAAGAATAAACTATCAACTGATTGTGAGAAGAATTTTCAGCGATTAAAATCGGTTAACGGTATACGACTTTCTGTTCTGGATGGAACAGATCCATCGCCGAATCTTCCTAAGGAATCTGTTATTATTGATGCACTATTCGGCTCCGGGCTTACAAGGGCAATAACCGGATTTGAAGCGAAGATAATTAAAACCATAAATTCAGCCGGTGCTCTGGTGGTTGCTGTTGACATACCTTCCGGACTCTTTGGCGAAAACAATAAGGGGAATAATCGTGAAGCAATCATTAAGGCTGATTTCACCATCAGCTTTGAATTTCCATTTTTGTCCTTTTTTTTTAAGGAAAATGATCCCTTTGTCGGAAAATGGCTGTGTGTAGCTATTGGAATTCATCCCGATGCCATTGAAGAAACAAAAGCTGATCATTTTCTGGTTGAAAAGGCTTTCGTCGCTAAATTATTGAAAAACAGAAGTAAGTTTTCTCATAAAGGTAGCTTTGGACACTCATTGATAGTTGCAGGGAGTTATGGAATGATGGGAGCAGCGATTCTTGCTGTAAGAGCATGTTTAAGAGGTGGGTCAGGACTTGTTACTGCTCATATACCAAGATTTGGATATGATATTATGCAAACTTCTGTGCCCGAAGCATTGATATCTATTGACCAGTCTGATATTATTTTTACAGAAGTTGAATTGTTAAATAAATTTAATGCCATTGGGATAGGGCCCGGTCTGAATACAAAATCGAATACCTCAAAAGGGGTATTAAAGATTTGCAGGGAGTTTAGGAAAGCATTGATTATTGATGCCGATGCAATAAATATATTAGCTGAAAATAAAGATGTCCTTCAGGAATTGCAGGCAAATACCATTCTAAGTCCTCATCCCGGTGAGTTTGACCGGCTTGCAGGTGAGTCAGAAACCGAATTTGAACGTCATCTTAAGCAAATCGATTTTTCAGTAAAATATGGAGTGATCATTATTCTTAAAGGTCGGTATACCATGATAAGTTTACCCGATGGCAGCACTTTTATTAATACTACAGGAAATTCGGGTCTGGCAACAGGAGGCAGTGGAGATGTACTTACCGGGCTGATCACAGCCTTGCTGGCACAAAATTATTTGCCGCATGAAGCCGCAATTCTTGGGGTTTATTTGCACGGACTGGCAGCTGATATTTCTCTTTCAGATCAATCAGAAGAATCATTAATACCCGGTGATGTAATTGAAAATCTTGGTAAGGCTTTTAAGTTTATCAGGAGCTAAAAGCTTAATCTGAGGATTATTCTTAATTCTATTGAATGTAAAAATTGAAACTCCATAGTCTACAGTCCATGGTCTATCGTCTATCGTCCATGGTCTGTCTTCAAACCTCCACATACCAATCCGCTACTCCTTTTTAGTAAATAGCCTGTTTAATGCCTCTTTATATCTTCTCATCAAATCTTTGAGGGTATTGAAATCTTCCCGGTAAAATACTCCAACGCCCTGGGTATATTGAGATGTCTGGAAGGTTAGATTGTCGTTGGCACGGTTAAAGGCTTTCAGGTGGACTTTTCCGTTGGGAGTTAGTTTAAAATCAATATCAAAGTCACCAACTATATTGTTTGTATTAGTGGTTGCTGAAGTCTGTCTTGTCTGATCAGAAGCCACATCAAGGTTGCCGTTGATGGTTACTCGGTCATTTAGAATCTGAGTACTCAGGGCGAATTCCAGTTCATTTGATGAGATTTGATCCCCACGTCTGTAGTTCAGACCCAGGTCGACATCATTGCTAATCTGTGACAACCAGTTGCTTAATTGATTTGAAAAAAGTTCGCTGGCAGCCGTACCTGCAACATTTGCTGCATTATAACTTCCGGTAACTTTATCTGATGTTTCCGAATAAAAGCTGTTAATAACCAACAGAGACAAAAATTGTTTGGTTAATTCTTCTTCGGTATTAATGCTGTTACTTACAATATTCCGGGTTTCCTGATCGGCAGTCGGTAAAACAATATCAGTCTTAATAGTAGGATTCATTAATTTGTCGGTCATTATGATATGACATTCAACAGGAATTCTTCTCTTTAATTCTTCCTGAGGTTCGGGTGAAAGTTCATAAACCGATGTTGATAATGAGTAAATTGCTTTTAAATCGATGGTTGCATCTTCCGGATCACCATTCCAGATTATGCTGCCACCCTGACTCACCTTAAATCTTTTGTTGATAATATTCTGTAAAGTAAACAGGTAGTCCCCTTCCTCAATAATCATATCGCCATAAATTTCAAACTTACCCAGAGTACTGATGGAAAGATTTAGGTTGCCATTCCCCCGACCGCGGAGGATATCTCCAATTTTAGGATCAAAAATAAGTTGCACTTCAGCATCGGGAGTAACTTCAAGTTTGAAATTCATGGTAAGCCCTTGCATTTTTACATCGTATTTTCCATTAGAATCATCCTGAATTGTTTCTTTATCGGAGAGGCTTACAAATTGAATGAAATCAGACTGATTTATTTCTTCTGAACCAAACAAGGGAATATAAAAAACAGAATTTCGTTCAGAACGGGCATTTATTTCCATAAATAAATTGGTGGGAGGTCCTGTAAAATTTACTATTCCACCGGCAAAAACTTTACCGTAAAACAACTCATTGTCAAATTCTGTAGTATTTAGAAATGAGAAGTTGGTGGTTTCAAAATTAAGATTCAGATTAAAATCCTTGAGGAACTTACTGGTTATAATTCCATTAAGATTTCCCTTATTAGCATATTCGTCACTTAACTTTACATCTTTGAAAAGTAAATTATTATTAGATATCTGAATTCTGTCTGTGAGATTATAACGGGTTTTTAAATAGTTAACAAAAAAGGATGATTTAAAGAGTTGAATGTCCCCATCCAGTTCAGGTTGATCAAAACTTCCTGTTAATCGTAAGGAACCTGACCCAAGCCCCTTAATATCAGATACCAGATCCTCTGCAAAAGGTTCGAAGGTGAGCAAACGTATTTTATCAAAATCGAGGGAGAAATCTATACTCTGCTCTAAAGGATTATACAAGCCATTAAAATCTAATATTTTACTGTTTCCCTTAATGCTATTTGCTATAATTTTAACGCTATTAGCTGTATTATCCCATGTAGCTTGTAAAACGGCGTCTCCAAAACTTTCATTATTGATCTCAAAGGAATTTATATTCAGATCTGACATTACAATTGGTTGAGCATAAACTGATGAAAGACTTGCTACACCTGTTGTTATCCCGTCAAAAATAAGTTTTTCAGATTTTGTAAATATGTTTATAAAAGAAAGTTGAAAATTCTCAACAAATAAATCCAGCTTATCCTCCTTATTTTCACTCAATGTACCTGTAAGAAGAAAAGCCTGATCCATATAGTTAAACTGAAAGGAATCAATTTTAACGGATGTGGAGTCAATATGAATATTACTTCGCGGCAGAGACCAGAGTGTATCGCTGAAAACAATATAAGAAGGAGATAACTCCAAATCCAGCATAATATTATCTGTTTTTTCATTGGTTGAAAGGATGGCTAGCATGTCAATGCTTCCTGCATAGCTAACCAATTCATCATTCTCCCAATTTAGTTTCAATGTTAACTTATCCTTTGCTGCTTTTGATTTAACTTCTAAATTTTCCAGTACAAGATCGTTTGTAAGCAAGAAGTTTTCGGCAAATATGGATAAGTTGGTTTCTAAAGAATCACTTTTTGCGATCACGTGAATATTTTCCCATTTTTTTTCTTTTATTCCGGCTGTGGGAATATTGGCATCAAAAAGTGTGGTGTAGGATTTTGAATCGTAATGCCCTGTGATCCTTGAGTTATTTCCGATTTCATAATCTTTGGTAAAAAAATCCAGCACTCTGTCAATACTCTTTAAATGAATACTGTATTCAAAGCTATTATAATCTGTCGTTTGAACTTCGGGTTGGTCATCTTTTGAAATGGAAGGAAGATAATGACTCGCAAGTTTTGCGAAAGAATTCCCCAGAGTGCTTAGAGTATAGTTTCCTTCAATATCAGCATCCAGAATATCCGATCGAATGGTTAGAGCTGAAGAATCCGGAGAATTCATAGCTAAGATATTCAGATCGTACATTTGCAGATATTCTTCCGAATTTTGGAAAAATGAATTAATAAGTTTAATCTCCCCATTTATCTGATCGGGATCAATTCCGGAAAAATTGGACGTCAATAAGAAGGAAGCGAAATAACTTGGATCTGATTTGTTGATATTCAGGTAATAGGGCCTGATGCGCATAACATCTGCGGTAAAGTCAAATACTGGAATTTGATCAGAAAAATCGATCTTTCCTGAAAAATCCATTTTAATGTTTGGATCCGAAATATTGAAGAAACCATCGAAAATCCGATTGCTTAAATATCCCGACAAATCAATATCCTGGTATATATAATTATACATTTCAAGACTGTCGATTATACCATTGAGATTTGCAGAAATGCCACCGTTTTCGTAGGAACCATCTACCATTGCCGACATACTAAGATTACCCAACAAATCATTTTCTCCGATAACTTCTCCTATTGCAAGGGATCGGGTATTCACCTTTCCCTGAAAACTTATACCTCCTTTTGAGGTTGGGGTAATAAGCACGTCGGTTGAAATTTTCCCAATATCAGTTTCCAAAATCCCATAAGCTACAAAATCATCCAGATAACCAGTAAATTTACCTGAATACACTATTGCTCCTAATCCTTCAAAACCTTCAGGAATATGAATACTGTATTGATTCTTGAAATTAATATTTTTTAAATCTGAGAGATGAGTCTGGAAGTGGGAAATGTCGTAATACATGAAGGTCTCTTCAATTTTTGGCAAACCAATAATGTTAAAACTTCCCTTAAATCCACTGTAATTTTTTGCTGCCAGAAGAATTTTTTCTCCACTTAAATCACTTACCGTTCCTGAAATTAGACCTGAAATAAGGATTCGTTCATCAATATTCTCAAAAACAGGGGAAAAGTAAGCAAGATCTTGCAATCCAATGTAACTCGATCTGAGATTAATATTTAAATCTATATTCTCAATAAAATTTGAAAATTCTGAAAAATCATTATAGCTCATAGATAAATTACTGGCACTTACTTCAGAAACAGGAGTCTCCAGAAATAAATTGGAAAAATTAAATTTCTTTTTATTAAAGCTTATTTCTGCTCTTAGGTTATTTGCCACAAAGCCCGAATTCTCAATAAAATCCATATTACGGATTTCAAAATTTACAGTATCTCCGGTGAAATGCAAATTTCCTATCCGACTATTAAATTCAGAAAAGGTAATATTTTGTAAATTAACAATCCCGGGACGGGGATGAATTTCATCGCTTGTTCTTATATTTATTTTAGAATCCTGAAATCCAATCGATTCCATAACAAGATTTAGCCTTTGGTCTTTCGACTTTTTATTTGGCTTATTTATTGCGTCAATAATGAAACTAAGATTATTTACCCCAGCCGAGTCGGTATAAATATGCACATCAGCCTCATTAAAATACAGGCTCTTTACAGTGATAAGGTTTTTAGTTTTGCTGAATCTTTGAATCCTCAGTTTGACTTTCTTTGAAAAAAACAGAGGTTCTCCTGCTTGATCTTCAATATATAAATTTGTAATCAGAAATCTGTTGAAAAAAGTAATGGCAACATTATCAATACTTATGTTTGTCTCCAGTTTATTTCCTAGTTCAGTGGTTAGATATTGGGAAATATGACTCTGAATTTTCTTATTCTGAAGAAATAAAACAGCCGTTGCCGGTAATGTAAATGTTACCAGAAAAATAATAATTAATATTTTCGTAAATTTCTTAATAGCTGTAAAAATGAATATGTAAAAAAACGAAAAAAAAATAAGAATAGTGCACTCGAATACCAATAACCTATGGTCAACGCATTAAATAACTTAGAATAGTGATGATTCTTATGCCCACATTGCTTCCTTAAGCCTGAAGGGCTTAAACATCAATAACCACGAGTGAAACCCGTGGTAAAGAACGGTAACACCCCAACCTCCCCAATATTTTTGCCGCAGGCAAAAATATTGGTGAGGTTCCTTTTGGATGTTCATCTTACCACGGGTGAAACCCGTGGTTATTGATGTCTAACCCTTTCAGGGTAAAATAGAACAATTATTGCTTCCATAGAAACATACTGATTTTATATGCGTTGATCCTGATATAATGCTCAACAATACTTGAGTATTTTCATTTTCTCATTACTTTTGCCTTGAAATTGAATGAAATGAGTATAACAATATTAGCAATCGAATCTTCTTGCGACGATACTGCGGCCGCGGTTCTAAAAGATGGATATATACTATCTAGTGTAATTGCAAATCAGGAAGTTCATAAAAAATACGGTGGCGTCGTACCTGAACTGGCTTCCCGGGCCCATCAGCAAAATATAATTCCCGTAGTAGAGGTGGCACTGCAAAATGCACAAATGAAAACCGGCGATATTGATGCCATTGCGTTTACGCGTGGACCCGGCTTATTGGGTTCTTTGCTTGTAGGAACCTCATTTGCTAAAGCATTTGCCCTGGCAAGGAATATTCCTATGGTTGAAGTACATCATTTGCAGGCCCATATTTTGGTTCACTTTATTAAGGAAGCTGTTAAAAAGGACTTTCCTTCTTTTCCATTTTTATGTCTTCTGGTTTCCGGGGGGCATTCACAAATTGTATTGGTTAAAGACTATCTGGATATGGAAATTGTTGGACAAACTATCGATGATGCTGCCGGGGAGGCCTTCGATAAATCGGCCAAACTTTTAAATCTGCCCTACCCGGGAGGTCCGTTTATTGATAAGTTGGCTAAAGAAGGGGATTCCTCAAAATTTAGTTTTAGTAAACCCCGGCTTAAGAATCTGGATTATAGTTTTTCCGGACTCAAAACTTCCTTTCTCTATTTTTTAAGAGATGAGTTGAAAAAAGATGAAGACTTTATTGAGAAAAATAAGGCAGATTTGGCTGCTTCATTGCAAAAAACAATCATTGATATTTTAATGGATAAATTAATCCTTGCGTCGGAGAAATATGGAATCGACCAGATTGCATTGGCAGGAGGGGTGTCGGCTAATTCCGGATTGCGTGATGCATTAAATGCAGAAGCTTCGAAGAGGAATTGGAAGGCTTTTATTCCGGCTTTCTCGTTAACCACAGATAATGCCGCTATGATTGCTATTACAGCTTACTATAAATATATGAAAAAGGATTTTGCTGATCAGAGTATTGCACCAAAAGCCAGAATGGAGTTTTAGGGGAAGGGGAAAGGCAAAAGATAAAAGGCAAAAGATAAAAGGCAAAAGATAAAAGGCAAAAGATAAAAGGCAAAAGATAAAAGGTGAAAGATAAAAGGTGAAAGATAAAAGGTGAAAGATAAAAGGCAAAAGATAAAAGGCAAAAGA
>JAIOZM010000087.1 GCA_021740585.1 Bacteroidales bacterium | reverse complement strand
AAGGTATTCCTAAGTTATTCAAGAAACAGGGTAGTGAGTGAACTTACGCATCTTTTATGCCGAATGAGAGGAAACAAACCCGGACAGTTCTTTCATAATTATTATTTGCCAATGTTTTCAACAATTCTTAAGGACTATAATTCTTCTCTTCTTAACGATAGTAACTCCAATTAGACTGTTTTTATCAATATACCATTTCTTCCATGAGAATTACTCTTATTCAGTCAAATATACGCTGGGAAAATATTCAATGGAATCAAGACCATCTATCTGTCTTAATCAGGGAATTTGCAACTGATTCTGACCTGGTATTGCTTCCCGAAATGTTTACCACTGGATTTACAATGAAATCTCAGGACTTTGCTGAAGAAATGAATGGCAGCACACATTTGTGGATGAGGGATATCGCAAATAAAATGAATATTGCAATTTCTGGCAGCCTGATTATAAAAGATAATTCAAAAATCTATAACCGCTTGTTATTTGTAGAGCCTGGAAATATTAGCAATTATTACGATAAAAGACATTTGTTTGGTATAGGCGGTGAAGACAAAAATTTTGATTCAGGAAATAAACAGGTGCTTATCGAATATAGAAATACAAAAATTTCCCCCCTCATTTGTTATGATTTAAGATTTCCGGTTTGGAGCAGAAATACAAAAAATTACGATCTCCTGTGCTATCATGCAAACTGGCCGGCAAGTCGGGATGATGTTTGGCAAACACTTTTAAAAGCAAGGGCTTTGGAAAATCAGTGTTACGTTGCCGGAATTAACCGGGTAGGAATTGATGAGGAAGGAATCGAATATATAGGAAATTCACAGTTAATCGATCCTAAAGGTAATATAATCATGAGTTTAGGGAATGAAGAAAATATTGAAACAACCACAATTGATTTGGATATGTTGTCCGATTTCAGAAGAAAATTCCCGGTATGGAAAGACAGAGATGAATTTAGGATTCAATAAAAAAGGAGAGTCGTTCGCTCTCCTTTTTTATATTAATGATGATGATGGTGATCATGATCGTGATCGTGATGATGGTGTCCGCTACTACCGCAGCCCTCATCTCCACAATTTCCACAACTGCCTGATGAATGCACGTGACCGTGTTTTAACTCGTCGGCATTTGGTTCACGAATATCAGTTACCTTTCCGTTAAAAAAGAGATCTGAGCCGGCCATTGGATGATTAAAGTCCATTTTAACTGACTCATCAGATATGCTAATCACCAAACCATTCAGTCTTCTGCCTTCATTATCCAGCATTGGAATGGCATTCCCTACCTTAACCATACTGTGATCAACTTGTCCGTCCACTTTAAAAACATCCAACGGAACATCAACAATAGCATTTTCCTGAACAGGACCATACGCTTCCTCAGTTTTTAACATAAAGGAGAATTTGTCGTCTTTTTTAAGGCCGTTGAGATTTTCCTCAAATTTTGGAAGAAGATTTCCTGTACCGAATAAAAAAACAAGAGGCTGATCAATTTTCAAACTTTCAACAATTTCACCATCAACTGAATCTTTTCTTAAATCGTAAACAATAGAAACTACTTTATTACTTTCAATAATCATTTTTTTAGTGTTTTGGTAAATAATTGGCAAAGAACGCCATTATCCAATAAATATCAATAAATATTTTGATAAAAAAATCTTAAAATATTAGTGTTCGTCCAAATTATCAGACTCTTCTTCCTCTGCCATCTCAATAATTTCCAATTCCGGACCATCTGTTAGCATAGTTTTTTTATTCTTTATTAAGGCCACGGCCATCGCAACACTGCTGGCTATAATTATGAATAATAGTATTCCGGGATTAAAACCTTCCAGCCGAAGTTCCTCCGGGATAGCATAAAAAAGAAGTATTGTTATCAATCCTCTGGGTGCTAAAAATAATTCGGGAAGCAAAGTCTTAATTCTCATTAGTTTAAACAATGCAAACCGAATTCCATATATAATTCCAATAATAATTATGCTGATTAACACAACCTTAAAATTAAATAAGGTTGCCAGACTGATACTTATACCGAAAATTACAAAAAAGAAGGTCCTTACTACAAAAGACGATTCTAAAGTTATAATCTTAAAGTTTAAACTAATCTCCTTTAAAACACTTTCATCAAGGATTTTTTTCATTTTACCAGGAAAAAATATATGTCTGTTTTGAAGTACTAATCCAAAAACTAAAATGATTAAGAGGGAGGAAAAGTGCATCATCTTAGCAATGGAATACAACAAGATAAGTACCGCTATTAGAAGAAAAAGTTTAACTTCAGTTTTAATCTTCTGAAATATAAATATTAGTAAATAGCTAATTATAAAAGAAATAACGACAGTAATTAGAATATTGGAGAAAATATGCCAGCCAAGCTCAGAGGCACTTTCACTGTGAATACTTTCAATACTGAAATAAAAAATCATGATCCCTAAAATGTCTGAGAAAGTACTTTCATAAATCATAAATTCTTTATTTTTCTCAGGCAAATTTGCAGTGCTGGGAATTACAATAGCACTGCTTATAATGGAAAGAGGAATAGCATAAAGCAAGGCTGTAGTAAAGGATGTATCCAGATATAAAATAAATATCAACGAAATTATTCCCCCTGTTAATACTACGGATAAAAAAGCAAGCAAAAACGTTCGCGCTATTAATTTGGTTTTATCTCTTCCTAATTTCAAGTCGAGAGAAGCTTCCAATACTATCATAATAAGGCCTATAACCCCAAGTATTTCAAGCATTTGGCTAAAATCAATACTTTCAATACCTGCAAGTTTCAGAAGTAACTTCAGCAGTAAACCTGTTGTTATAAGTAACAGAACACTGGGAATGCTGGTCCTTGTTGAAATGAGATTGTAAGCATAACTTAAAATAATAATAATTGCACCGGCAATTATTAAGGTATATGAACTAAAATTTTCCATGTTACTTAAAATAAATTTGACCGCCAAAACGAATTATTGGGTTTATATAGGGTGAACTTGAAGTGTTGGTTATATCCCATAAAATCATAATATTCATAAATATTTTTTTTGCAACTTGCTGACTTACACCTCCTCCTGCAAGAATTGCATGATTCCAAAATCTTTCTGTATCAATACTTTGCAACAATCCAAAATATTTTTCATCCAGATTTAATGCCTCGTATTCTGCATAGGTAAATAATGACATCCTGGTCGCAAAAGGTAGGGCTTCACTTAAATCAGGTACCAAAACTAACCGAACAAAACTTCGAATCCCATATTTGTATGTATTAATTAATTCCACCCGGGAGTAATTATCAAGTTGCCTGTAATATTCATATCTGAACCCCATTCCTGTTGAAAGTCTCGGCGTTAGATGAAATCCAAGGGTAGGAGCCACCTCAATCATGGTTATACTTCCCAGAATAAGTCCAAAATCAGGTGAAAGATACCATCGCCCTTCTGGTATATCATTCTCCTCGATCTCCTCAATATCGTCATAATACTGAGCAAACAACGATATTGGGAGTAGTAGAAATATAATAATGAGTAGCTTACGAACTTTCATAAATAATCGAATTAAATAATCATTTTCCGTTTTCGAAATTAAGAATAAAAGTATATTTTTAGTAAGCAAAAAGACAAATAAATCAAATAAGGATGAATATAATTGTTACGGGAGCCAGCAGGGGGATAGGAGCTGCAGTTTGTCGGGAGCTGGCAAACAGCGGCGGACACCATTTGTTTATTATTTCGCGAAATCTAAAAGCTCTTGAAAAATTAAAAACAGAAATACTTGAATTAAAAAAACAAAACCTGGTTTCTGTTTTAAATTTTGATTTATCCAATACGGATACATTCCCGACACTTATATCACAAATTTCATCAGCTACAGATTTTATTGACATCCTGATTAATAATGCAGGGAGTATAATTGTTAAAAATTTTGAGGATTTTACACCTCAGGATATTGATCAGCAATTTAATGTCAATTATATAGCCCCTGCAAAACTTATTCAATCCATTCTCCCCCTGCTTAAAAGTGCAAAATCGCCTCATGTTGTAAATATAAGCAGTATGTCGGGCTTTCAGGGAAGTAAAAAATTCAAGGGTTTATCGCACTATTCTGCTTCAAAAGCAGCAATATCATCACTAACTGAGTGCTTGACAGAAGAGTTTAAAAATGAAATTGCTTTTAATGCATTATGTCCAGGAGCTGTACAAACAGAAATGCTGGAAGAAGCCTTTCCGGGTTATAAAGCTCCATTGAAACCTAAGGAAATCGCTGAATTTATTGCTGATTTTGCATTAAACGGACATAAATTCTTTAATGGGAAGATTTTACCGGTTTCTTTAAGTTTGTAGTTATAGAGGTTCAGGCGCTGCACTGAGCCTGAGGTCACTGAGCTCGTCGAAGTGCCGAAGTGTTTCAGGCACTGCACTGAGCATGAGGTCACTGAGCTCGTCGGAGTGCCGAAGTGTTTCAGGTTGAGTTTACGCTATATTTTAGACAGTGTATTAAACCAAAAACCGACCGACAGAGGAAAATATGGAACAATAAAGGCAGAACAAACATCAATTCTTTTAAACAGTATATACCAACAAAAAAAATATCTGAATACTTTTAAACTTGCAACATTATTAGAAACAAGCTTACCATAATTCCTTTTAACCTCCTACACCACAAAATTTTCCACATCATAAGTCCGTGGTTTAATATCACCCTTCAATACCATCATACCATTCATGGCTAATGCATGCATTTCATCTTCTCCGGGATAAATAATTACCGGAGCGATAAAAGTTACCATTTTCTTAATATATTCAACAACCATAGTATTATTTGCAATACCACCTGTTAAAATTATCCCATCAACTTCTCCTCTTAATACCGTGGCTAATGCTCCAATTTCCTTAGCTACCTGGTATGACATGGCATCCTGAATCAGTCTGGAATTTTCATCTCCTTCCAAAGCCTGTAATTCAATCTGATAGGCTGAATTAGTGCCAAAATATGCCATAAGGCCGCCGCCGCCGGTAAGAATACTTCTCATATGCTCTCTGGTACTTCCATTTTCAAAACATTTATCCACCAATTGTCCGGTGGGTAAACTCCCCGAACGTTCCGGTGAAAATGGTCCATCACCATCAAGACCATTATTTACGTCAATTACCCGTCCTTTCTGATGAGCCCCCACTGAAATACCACCTCCCATGTGTGCAATTATAAGATTTAATTCTTCATATTTTTTATTAAGAAGTCGGGCGTATGACCTGGCAGTAGCCTTTTGATTTAAAGCATGGAAAATGGATAGCCTTTTAAATTCAGGATGACCAGTTATCTTTGCTACACTGTTCATCTCATCAACTACAACAGGATCAGCAATATAAGCCTTGGCATTAGGCAGACTCTTTGCAATGTCGTCTGCTATTAAACCTCCAAGATTACTGGCATGCTGACCTAATATTCCTTTCTGAAGATCTTCTTTCATCTTCTCATTAATTACGTACACACCAGATTTAATAGGCCTTAATAGTCCACCCCGCCCAACCACAGCTTCAATTAGATCCATTTCTATCTTTGCATTCATCAATTCTTCCAATATCATCTCCTTCCTGTAGTTGTATTGATCGGCTATAGAATTAAACTTTTCCAGGTCTTCATTACTATGATGAATACTTTTTAAAAAGATTACTTTGGTATTTGTATAAACAGCAATCTTCGTGGAAGTAGATCCGGGGTTTATTGCTAGGATGTGTCTGAGTGGCATAGTATAAGTTTTAAATAATTGCTGCTAAAGCTATGGAAAACAATTTATTTTTCTCACTATCGGCTCGTGATGTTAATACAATAGGTACCTGAGCACCCAAAATTACTGCGGCCGCGGAGGCATTTGATAAAAAAACCATCGATTTATAGAGTATATTACCAGAATTCAGATCGGGTGCTAAAAGAATATCTGCATTACCTGCTACTTCAGATACAATTCCTTTTTGTCGGACCGCATCTGCAGAAATAGCAATATCCAATGCAAGCGGACCATCAACGATGCAGGATTTAATTTCACCCTTAAGGTACATATCTTTTAAAAGTGCGGCATCAACAGTAGATTTAATCTTTGGATTTACAACTTCCACCGGTCCGAGTACAGCAACTTTAGGTTGTTTTTCACCCAAAGAATGAAAGACTTCAGCAGCATTTTCAATGATAATGATTTTATCCTTCAGTTCAGGACTTATATTCATCGCAGCATCTGTTATTCCAACTAATTTATGATAATAGCTGGTTTCAAATAGTGCAAAATGACTTAAAGTTTCTCTTTTCCTTAATCCATAATCCTTATTTAAAACAGCTTTTAAAAGTGTGGCTGTTGAAACCATTCCCTTCATCAGAATACTGGCCCCACCTTCATTTACAATTTTAACTGCTTTAATTACAGCCTTTTCAGGATTGCTCTCATCTATAACATTAAAATTTTCTATATTGAAGTCAATGGAAGCAGCAATCTTTCTCGTTTTATTCTCATCACCAACAAATACAGGTTCAATAATATTATTATGCACAGCCTGCTTTATTGCCTTTAAAACATGTTCATCCTCCGAAGATGCAACCACAAGCTTTTTTGTGCTTTGCTGTTTAGCCAGATCCAGTATTTGATTCAAATGACTTAAATTCATACTTTATATTTTACTCGCAATTTCCTGTGTATCAGACGCTATAACCAATTCTTCATTCGTAGGTATAATCATAGCTTTTACTTTAGAATTATCGCTGGATATAAATGCCCTTTTTCCACGGATACCCTTATTCTTTTGTACATCGAATTCCAGACCTAAATACTCAAAATCTTTACATATTTCAGCCCGTGTTTCAGGTGAATTTTCACCCACACCACCGGTAAAAACAATACCATCCACACCACCCATGGCAGCAGCATAGGCTCCAATATATTTCCTTATGCGGTAATGGTACATGTCAAGGCCTAATTTTGCACGGTCATTCCCTGTTTCAACGGCCATCTCAATTTCACGCATATCTGATGAAACTCCGGTGATACCTAACATTCCACTATGTTTATTTATAAGGGTATTGGCAGTTTGGGAGTCTATCCCTTCCTTTTCCATTATGAATAACAAAACTCCTAAATCCAGATCACCGGTTCTTGTACCCATTATTAGTCCTTCAACAGGTGTGAGTCCCATGGAAGTATCAACAGAAATTCCATTTTTTATTGCAGCTATTGAAGCTCCATTACCCAGATGGCATGTAATGAGTCTCAGGTTTTTATAATCTTTATTCAGCATTTCTGCAGCTTGTCCTGCTACAAAACGGTGACTTGAACCATGAAATCCATATCGTCTTAAGCCATGCTTAGTATATAGTGAATAGGGTATGGCATACATATATGCTTCTTTTGGCATGGTCTGGTGAAAGGCTGTATCAAAAACGCCTACCTGAGGTACATTTGGCAGAAGAGCCTGCATGGCGTAAATACCTTTTAAATTTGGCGGATTATGAAGAGGGGCAAGATCGATACAATTAACCATTTTATCAATTACTTCCTTGTTAATCAGGACAGAATTACTGAAACTTTCTCCGCCATGAACCACCCGGTGCCCAACTGCATCTATTTCGTCAAAATTATTAATACATCCGTATTTGTCACTTTTTAATATACCCAGTATATATTCAATCCCCTGCTGATGATCCAGAATTTCTCCATCAAGCTGAACTTTTGTACCGTCTTTCATCTCGTGTTTAACAAACGAGCCGTGGAGCCCTATTTTCTCAGCCACACCCTTTGCCAGGACTTCCTGGTTTGTCATATTAAAAAATTGATATTTAATGGAAGAACTTCCGCAATTTAAAACAATAATTTTCATGCTTAAATATTTTAATAATTACCTATTTTATAATAGGTTGTGAATATAATCTTGTTGATTTGACTTTCTTATCGTCTGTTGCCAGTGATTATAAAAATATTTATTCAACAGGCTTCTCCTATTTATTTAAATTCACTAATGTGAATTGCTTCCTCTATGATTTTCCCATCTTTATAAGTATAGAAACCTTTGTTATTATACCTGCCTGTATATCCTGCTCTCACAAGGCGTTTAAGAATAGGAGAGGCTTTAAATTTTTGAAGTCCAAATTCAGCATAAAGATTATCCATCCATCTTAAAAGTTTGTCGAGACCAATCCGGTCTGCCATTTCAAAGGGCCCAAACATCATTCCGTAACCCAGTTTCATGGTTGTGTCAATACATTTAACGGTCGCAACACCTTCCATTAAGGTTTCACAAGCTTCATTTATTAATGTTACAATCAACCGGGTACTAATATGCCCTGGTGATTCATGAAGAGTTATTGCCCGTTTATCTATGGTTTTAGCAAATTTAAGCATAAAGTCATATGCATAATCACTGGTTTGCAATCCCCGTACAACTTCCACTACTTTAATGGAACTGGCGGGGCCAATAAAGTGAAAACCAACAGCTCTTTCCGGAATCTTTAAAACGGCGGCAAGATCAGAAATCATTAGTGTTGAATTGTTCGAGGTAATAATAGTGTCCTCAGATACAACAGACTCGGCTTTTGCAAAAATCTCCTTCCTAAGACTAATATTGGTACCTGGTTTCTGTGAATTTATACTCTCAATAACAAGATCCACATCTTTAATATCTTCATAATCTGTTGAACCTTTAATTCTCGACATTATAACTCTTTTCTCACTTAATGTAAGCCCCCATCTGTCAATCATACTATCCAGTTCAATCTCTATTTCCTTATATACTTCAACTATCCGTTCTTCTGTAAGGTCGATAAAGATTACTTCCATACCATTATATGCCACTATACGAGCAATTTCCTGACCTATATTGCCACACCCGATAACGGCAACTTTATGAACACTGCCTTTTTTTCGGGGAGCTTTTTGCTTAAGCGCAAAATTTTCTAATGCTTCTGTCATTTTGTTTTATATTTTTTTATTATTTATTGGCAGCCTGATTTACGGTAATGGCCACCAAATTAACTATATCGCTTACAGAACACCCTCGGGAGAGATCATTTATGGGTGCAGCCATTCCTTGCAGTACAGGCCCAATAGCTTCTGCACCTGCCAATCGCTGCACAAGCTTATATGCGATATTCCCAACCTCGAGACTTGGAAATACCAATACATTTGCCTTTCCTGCTATTTTACTGTCTGGCGCTTTGGATTTCCCAATAGCTTCAACAATAGCAGCGTCAGCCTGCAACTCTCCATCAATTTGAAGATCGGGTGCCATTTCCCGTGCTATTTTCGTTGCTTCAATAACTTTGTCAACCATTTCATGTCTTGCACTTCCCTTAGTTGAAAAGCTTAACATAGCTATTCTTGGCTCAAATCCTGCTATCGCTCTGGTTGTATTACCTGTAGCAACGGCTATTTCAGCCAGTTCCCTCGATGTTGGATTTGGATGAACTGCACAGTCAGCAAAAACCAGTAAGCCATCTTCTCCATAACTCTTATCCTTCAAAATCATAATAAATGCTCCCGAAACAACACTAATACCAGGCAAAGTTTTTACATATTGAAAAGCGGGGCGTAGTACATCACCTGTTGCGTTTTTGGCTCCGGCAACTTCTCCGTCTGCATCACCGGCTTTAATTATCAGAGTTGCCAGATACAAGGGATTCTCAATTAATTCTTCCGCTTGTTCCTGTGTTAGTCCCTTACTCTTTCTGATTTCCAGCATCAAATTGATATAATCCTGCTTTTTTTCATGGGCAACAGGATCTATAATTGTAGCTTGTGAAATATTTTTTAATCCTAATTTATTAGCATCCTGCATCACTTTCTCAGGATTCCCAATGAGGATAATTTTAGCGAGTTTTTCACCAATAATTATATCCGCAGCTTTGAGAGTCCTTTCTTCATCTGCTTCAGGAAGAACAATTCTTTGTGGATTACTTCTAGCTTTTTCTTTAATTTTCGTAATTAAATCCATTGATAATCAGTTATTTAATATAAAATATAATTTTTTCATAAAATTAAATAAAAATATTCAAGCAATGGCACATTATTGATGACTAATATCAGTAAACTTAAGTGTTTAAAAACAATCTTTAAAAATGATCAAAAAAGCAACTTAATTGTTATAGTTTCAGTAAAAACGATTTTTCTTATAAACCGGTTTCTATTATATTTTATTACAATAGTATAAGGTGAAAAAAGTGATTGCAAGCCTTGGGAAGCAATTACTGCAAGATTGATGAATTTTACCGTTTACCAATGATTTAATTATTCAATAACAGATTAACAATTTTATTATGACCACAACCGAAATTTTTGACAAACTTTGGAAGGACTATTCCATCCTGAATCCCTCTGTGGAAAAGATACATAAGCTGTTTACCGAAGAGGGAAACACAATTATTAACGATCATATTGCTTTGAGAACATTTGATGATCCGAGAATTTCTATTGATGTTCTCGCCAAAGTATTTATTGAAAATGGTTATATACTTGCCGGCAGCTATAATTTTCCGGCTAAGAAACTTTTTGCTAAACATTTTGAAATTCAGGGCGACGCTAAAGCTCCAAGGGTTTTTATTAGTCAGCTGATTCTGAATGAGTTTTCCCCTTTTCTTCAAACAACCATCAGAAATTCAATAGAAAGAATTTCAATCGAAACCCTGAATTCCAGTGAGTTGATCTTCAACGGACAAGCTTTGGGAACACCTGACTTTGAAATCTATGAAAAACTGCGCAATGAGTCAGAATATGCCGCATGGGTTTATGCTTTTAGTTTCAGAGCCAATCATTTTACCGTTAGTATAAATCATTTAAATTCAGTTAAAGGCAATGAAAAAGTAAACGAATTATTGAAATCACACGGCTTTTCCCTGAATAATTCAGGTGGGGAAATTAAAGGTAGTGAAGCTGAGTTCCTTAAACAATCAAGTACTCTGGCAGATCGAATTCCTCATTCTTTTATACAAGGAAGCTTTCAAATCCCATCCTGTTATTACGAATTTGCTGAACGTTTTAAAGATGAGAAAGGGAATTATTTTAGTGGTTTTATTGCTGAATCTGCCGACAAAATTTTTGAAAGTACGGATTTTAGGAAGTAAGGCTGTGGTGATTTGATTTCCGATAATCATGGTGGTGGTGCGGTGGAGCTTTGTGAGCCTGTCGAAGATGGGATCGGTTACCAGGAAGCGCGAATCCACATTTAATTAATATTTCACTTTCAATTATAATGAAAGTGAAAATAAAACAATTTTTTCTTTCAATATTTTTATCTTTAGCCCTCAGAATTAAGAATTATAAAAAAATCTATTTATTTCTTGTATGGGGTCAGACTTGAAGATTGAGGGCGAGTTCTTTCAGGACAGGGCTAAATTGGCTATGTACGCGACAGACGCATCTGCTTTTCGTGAAATTCCTTATGGAGTTTGCTTCCCAAAAAATATTGCCGATCTCAAAATACTTGTTGAGTTTGCCAGCAAAAATAATTTAAGTCTAATCCCGAGAGGAGCAGGGACTTCATTGGCAGGACAAGTGGTAGGGAAGGGCATAATCATCGATTTCAGTAAATATTTTACAGAAATAGTTGAAATAAATCCTGAAGAAAAATGGGTAAGCGTACAACCTGGTGTGGTTTTAGATGAGCTAAATCTTATTCTGGCTAAACATAATTTGTTCTTCGCACCTGAAACATCAACTTCCAATCGCTGTGTTATAGGCGGAATGGTTGGAAATAACAGTAGTGGATTACACTCCTTGATTTATGGGACTACGAGGGAACATTTAATTTCTGCAAAAGCAATTCTTAGCGATGGTTCTGAAGTTGAATTCAAAGCTCTAAGCAAAGATGAGTTTCAAGCTAAACTTAAGGGAGATAATTTGGAAGCCGGCATCTACAAACAAGTAAACTCTCTTTTTAAAGATCCGGATAATCTGATTAAAATTGATCGTGAATTCCCTGACCCTGAAGTTGTTCGCAGAAATACAGGTTACGCTCTGGATGAATTATCAAATTGCAGTATATTTAAAAAAGGATCGAAATACGATTTCAACTTCTGCAAATTATTGGCTGGCTCTGAAGGTACCCTTGCGTTAATTACAGAAGTCAAACTCGCACTTATTCCAAAACCTCCTGCACAAAAAGCATTAGTTTGCATTCATTTTGAATCAGTTACAGAAGCAATTCGTGCTAATGTCTTCATCCTGAAGCATAATCCGGGCGCTGTAGAACTGATGGACGACAAAATACTTGCCTTAAGTTCAGGGAATATTGAACAGAATAAAAACAGATTTTTCATCAAGGGTGATCCCGGCGCCCTTTTAATGGTAGAATTTGCAAATGATATTATTACAGAATTAGACCGGAGTTGTGAGCGGTTGATTCTGGACCTCAAAGAAAAGCATTTAGGCTATCACTATCCCATAATTAAAGGCAAAGATATAAGTCGGGTTTGGAATTTACGAAAAGCCGGACTTGGGATCATGTCGAATATGCCGGGTGATGCAAAGCCGGTTTCAGTGATAGAAGATACCTCCGTTCATCCCGATTTACTGGAAGATTATATTAAGGAATTCAATGAGATTCTGAAAAAATATAAGCTGGAATGTGTGTATCACGCACATATTTCTGTGGGTGAACTCCATTTACGTCCGATTTTGAATCTAAAGGATACACAGGATGTACAATTATTTCGGACAATTGCCGAAGAAACTGCTTATTTGGTGAAAAAATACAAAGGATCTCTGTCCGGAGAACATGGCGACGGCCGGCTCAGAGGAGAGTTTATTCCCATAATGGTGGGAGATGAAATTTACCAATGGTTCAAAGATATTAAATCGCTATGGGATCCAAATGGTGTATTCAATGAAAACAAAATTGTGGATACACCAAAGATGAACACTTTTCTTAGATATGAACCTGGTGTAGAAACTCCTGAAATTGATACCATTTTCGATTTCTCCGGCGATGGCGGCTTTATGAGGTCAGTCGAAAAGTGCAATGGATCTGGCGATTGCAGAAAAACTGAGCTGATTGGCGGCTTAATGTGTCCTAGTTATATGGCCACCAGAAATGAAGAAAATACTACCCGGGCAAGAGCCAATGTGCTTAGGGAGTTTTTATCAAAAAACGGAAAGATCGTAAGTTTCGATCATAAAGAAATATATGATGTATTGGATTTATGTCTCTCCTGCAAAGGATGTAAATCCGAATGCCCATCAAGTGTTGATATTGCCAAATTAAAAGCGGAATTCCTACAGCATTATTACGATGTAAACGGTATTCCACTTCGGGCAAGACTAATTAGCTATATAACCACCATAAATAAACTAGGCAGTATTTTCCCTTCAATATTTAATGCTTTCGTTACCAACACAATAAGTGCCGGTTTATTAAAGAAATTTATTGGTTTTGCAAAGGAGAGGAGTATTCCAAAACTCGAAAAATCAACTTTGGAATCATGGTGCAGGAAAAATCTGAAAGAACTGAATAAGAATCTCGATCGTAATGCTCAATCGGTATACCTTTTTATGGATGAATTTACGAATTACAACGATGTGTCGATAGGAATAAAAACCATTAAATTATTGACTTCATTAGGGTATAGAGTGAAGACTGTAAGGAATACTGAAAGTGGGAGAACTTTTATATCAAAGGGTCTTCTCAGAACAGCCCAACAAAAAGCTATTTTCAATATAAAACTATACAAAGACTTAGTCAGCGAAAAAGCAACTCTTATTGGGATCGAACCCAGTGCTATATTAAGTTTCAGAGATGAATACCCTGATCTTGTTTCGGGAGATTTAAAAGATTCGGCACGCAAAATAGCAAACAACGCATTGATGGTTGAAGAATTTTTACTCAGGGAAATGGAGGCAGGAAGAATTTTTAAGGAGCAGTTTACCACAGAAGAGAAGTCAATTAAATTACATGGTCATTGTCAACAAAAAGCTGTTTCTTCCACAGATTCAAGCTTAAAATTATTATCCTTACCTGAAAATTACAGGGTGGAAGAAATTCCTTCAGGTTGCTGTGGGATGGCGGGGTCTTTTGGATTTGAAAAAGAACATTACAATATCTCAATGAAAATAGGAGAGCTGGTTCTGTTTCCTGCAGTGAGGAAATCCGACGAAAAGATAATCATAGCAGCGCCGGGTACAAGTTGTCGGACACAGATAAAAGATGGAACCGGCAAAGTCGCCATTCATCCCGTTGAAATATTATTTGAAGCATTAAAAAAGAACTAACTATATAAATATTTTTTTAAAATGAAGAAATTAGCACTTTGGATTTTGATTTTAATCGGAATGGCCCTGGGTGTTCTTTGGGGACTTATCAGTGTACATTTTGGATGGGAAAAGTTTACCGTAATGTGGGTAAAGCCCTGGGGTACCATGTTTTTAAATCTATTAAAATTAATTGCCGTTCCACTTATATTTGTATCTCTGGTGAAGGGAATTTCAAGTTTAAAGGATATCTCCAGGCTTTCAAGAATTGGATTAAAAACCATCGGATTATATGTGGCTACCACTGTTTTTGCCATCACTGTCGGATTAATTTTGGTAAATAGTATTAAACCCGGAAATGTATTTCCTGAAGAAAAACAGCAGGAATATAAAGAACGTTTTGGTGCAGACATATTGGAACGGGAGCTGGAAGCCAGAAAGGTTAAAGAACAATCACCCTTACAGTTTATCGTAGATATTATCCCTGAAAATATTGTTAATGCAGCCAGCAATAATGCCAATATGCTACAAATAATATTTTTTGCAATTTTATTTGCAGTCGCCATGATAATGCTTCCCGAATCAAAAACCGAGACTGTTGCCGGTTTTTTTGATGGGCTCAATGACATTATATTGAAAATTATTGACATCATAATGAAAACCGCTCCTTACGGTGTTTTTGCTTTGATGGCCGGTCTTATAGTGGATTTTAGTGGCGACAAAGACATTTTTACTGCCCTCGGACTATATATGTTCACGGTTATACTTGCCCTATTGTTATTAATCATCGTTTTTTATCCCTTACTGAATATCATTTTTACTAAAATCAATGTAAAGAAATTCTATAAAGGAATGTTACCTACACAGTTGGTAGCTTTTTCTACCAGTTCAAGCGCTGCAACCCTGCCGGTTACCATGAAACAATGCACAGAAGAATTTGGAGTGTCAAAAGGTGTAGCCAATTTTGTTTTGCCGGTTGGCGTTACTATAAATATGGATGGGACCAGCGCTTATATAGCCATTGCAGCTGTTTTTATAGCCCAGGTTTTCGGGATTAGCCTTGGACTTGGTGATCAATTGGTTATTGTTCTAATGGTATTGATGGCGTCCATTGGGGCACCGGGAATACCCGGAGGAAGCATTGTAATGCTCATTATAGTTTTGAATACCCTCGGATTGCCCGAAGCAGGCCTTGCTCTCATACTTGGGGTCGACAGGCCTCTGGATATGCTTAGAACAGCTGTAAATGTAACGGGTGATTCCACTGTTTCGGCTATGGTAGCCAAATCGGAAGGAGAATTGGATATTGAAGGAATTATTGAAAAATAAATTTAAAAGCCTTTATAAATTAAGTAATCAAAAAAAAGATATAAATCAATTTTTTAATTATAATCCTGTTTTATCAACGGTGTCAGGTATGAGTAGGCCATAAAACCGAAAATGGGAGATAGACTATCTCATATTCTCAGGTAATCTTTTATGAATGGTTTTCAATAAAACGAACAAAACCAAGCTATGTTACACAAATAATCTCCATATCGTTTTTCCGGGAAAAGTTGTACAAAGTATATATATTTTTATACGCCCATTATAACCAAGTAAACCTGCATAGAAATTCAGGTTAAGAATAAAAATGGTCTATTTTAGCCTTTTCCATATCCAGTTATAGAATAACACTATTGGACGATAATTAATCGTTTTTAAGCCTGATAATCGGGCTTTAAATCCAATTTTCATTCAAATATCAAAAGCTAAGAGGATTAATTAGTCCTGAATTAGCTTCCTCAGGTATGAATTTCAGTTACTTATAAATTGCAATTACCATTCAATGGAAAACACAATCCGGTAAAATATAGAGAGCGAATTCAAAAATATAGGTAATGGGGTACAGGAATGAAAAAAAAAGGAAAATCAACACTTTTTGTATTAATTATCAAAAAGTCGTAAATACAGACCTCATTAAAACCAAGCAATCCGATTTGCAGATTATTAAAAATACACCTCCGGTAAATAAAAACCTTAGAAACACCATCAAAATCACATCTAAGATTAAAAATATTTCACATTTGTATACCTTTTTATAAAAATATTCAAGCCGCTCGACGTTGACACCTACAAATACATCCATTTTAAACGCTACATTTGTAACTGTAATTTAGCAGACTTTATATTAGTTCTTATATGCTTATTTTTCAGTGATTTATAAGATATATATTATGTATTCATTTAAACTTTTATTGAATATTTTCAATTTTCTTACAAAAAACAGCTGTATACATGCTTTATATTTCTGTTATTCAGTATTTTATAGTGTTTATTTCAACAATAACTAAAAAATTAGTAATAATCTTTGTGCATATTGTTAATAAAGGGATTCAGAATCTTTATGTAAAACAGCATTTCATTTGGTAATACTGGTGATATTTCATTCTAGTTACAATTGTATACATCAATAATGTTACATTTATATACATTTTATTCGTTACATTTGTATTCTAATTCTTTTATCTAAATTTTTTATCATAAATACCATTGCCTGATGAAAGACCGGTTACAAAGTATATTATCGTATTATCAGCTTAACTCTTCTAAATTAGCTGAAATAATTGATGTTCAACGTTCAGGAATATCTCATATTCTTTCAGGACGTAATAATCCCAGCTATGACTTTCTTATTCGTATTCTGGATGCCTTTCCTGAAATTAATGCCAATTGGTTGTTAACCGGGAAGGGTAATATGATCAATGGTGAGGAAGAATCATCCTTATTTAGTCATAAGAATAATGATTTAATATCGTCTGAAGTACCTGTAAATAAAGAAAAAGATTCGGAAAATATACCAAATCAAAAGAATTTACACATGTCAAATGAAAACGATGTTTACAAAAGTAAACTTTTGGGTGAATCTTCCAGACATGTTGAAAAAGTGATTATTTTATATTCCAATGGTAAATTCAAAGAATATAGTGAGGAATAAAATCTTGATTATCTTTGTATAAAAATTCTATGTACAAACTCTTTATTCGGCGGATCTTATTTCTCTTCCCTCCTGAGACTGTCCATCATCTTGTTACAGCAAGTTTAGCTTTTTTATTTAAAATACCTTTTATTGCTCAGCTTATAAGACGATTGTATAAGGTAAAACATGCCCAATCTGTTGGTTTACTGGGTCTTGAATTTCCTAACAGAATAGGACTAGCAGCAGGTTTTGATAAGAATGCCTGCTCATTTGAAGATTTATCGAATTTTGGTTTTGGCTTTATTGAGATAGGAACAGTAACACCAAAGTCTCAGCCGGGTAATCCGAAGCCCAGAAGTTTTCGTCTTACAAAAGATAAGGCTCTTATTAATCGTATGGGATTCAATAATTTAGGGGTCGATTCTGCTGTCGAAAGGCTTAAAAATCGTCCTGCAGGATTGATTATCGGTGGGAACATTGGCAAGAATACAGCTACAGCAAATTCTTATGCAGTTAAGGATTACGAATACTGTTTTGAAAAATTATATGATTACGTCGATTATTTTGTGGTTAACGTCAGTTGTCCGAATATAAGCGATTTGAGGGAATTACAAGATCAGGAGATGCTGGAGGGCATTTTGGGTCGTCTGACTTATTTAAGAGCTTCTAAATCGTTAAAAAAACCTATTTTACTGAAGATTTCCCCGGATTTAAATTTTCAGCAAGTGGATGAGACGCTGGAAATTGTAAAATCGACTGGAATAGATGGCATTGTAGCCACCAATACAACCATTAGTAGGGACAATTTAAAGACCCCATCAGAAAAAGTGGCTGATATTGGGAATGGTGGACTCTCAGGCTTACCCATCCGGGACAGATCTACAGAGATGATACGTTATATTAGAGAAAAGGCCGGTAAAGATTTTCCAATTATCGGTGTTGGAGGAATTATGTCGGTTCAGGATGCCCGGGAAAAAATTGATGCCGGAGCTGATTTACTTCAGATTTATACCGGATTTATTTATGAAGGTCCGGGCTTTGTGAAGAGACTTGTTGGGGGAGCGGGGTAGTTGGGACGCACGGCCGTTTTTACGTACTGGGTTACCGGGTTATCAGGTTATGAGGAAATCTCACTTACTCCCATTTGAAAATTTAACCGCAATCCCGATAGCTCCTAAAATCCGCAAGATATTGTTGAAAAAAGCTGTAAAACTTTAATAACTAAAGTTTTACAGCTAAGATACTTTCACCTAAATTGGTGTTGCACAAAATACCTGAGATGAAAGTACAAAATAGCAACAC
>JAIOZM010000086.1 GCA_021740585.1 Bacteroidales bacterium | reverse complement strand
GTCAACCGGACCTTTTAAGCAAACCTGGGTGTATAAAAGTACCGGAATTGGATCAGGACAGAGTGACAACTATAACAGGGTTGATTTTGATCTTTCCCGGGCCGCCAGAACCTCTTCAGAAACCCATTCAAAAAATGCTTATGTGACTTACATAATCAAGTATTAAGGTACAACAGTTGATTTTTATAACCTGAAAAATACTTGAAATGAAAAAGAAACTATTTATATTGTTAATGTTTGGTTGCGGAATTATTACATCCCTGGACGCACAGGTCTGGAATTCTGCAATCCCTGTCATCGGGGGAGGAACCGATTCCCCCATAATAAGCTTTACAGCCGGACAACCATATGTTTCTGCCGATAACCAGTTTACCGGTTTTGGAAACCATTTATGGATACCTGCTGATTCCCTCAACTCCTATAAACTTGGAGAGATCAATGATAAAGTGGTCCAGTATGGTACGGATTGCCGTTTCCGTTTCTACTGGGAAGATCATCCGGAAGCACATTATTCATATCAGGTCTGGAACAGACTCGACACCACCCTGGCACTTGAATCAGAAAAGCAATCGGCTGTATTCTCATATACTCCGCTTGATTCAGATGTTTCCTCCTTTGAAATCGATTTCAGCGCCATTAAGGGAACAGATACCCTCACCCAGCGTGTGGTGTTCAACCCAGTACCTGTGATTCATTCAGAACAAAACCTGATCACCTACATGAAGGATATGGAATTCAGTGATACCCTTCTTATCAGGGAAACAAATCTGCCGGGAGGTTCAATGAACTTCAACGGTGGTGACTCAGTTTTGAAGATAAACCTAATCGGGAAATCAATCATTTTCCAGAACGGGAACATTCCCTTCACTTATCAGAATCTTTCCAACCTGCAGGAGCTGAACATCTATGCTACAAAACTGATCATTCGCGATACATTGCATCTTCCGCAAACTGCAGTAAATATCTATTGTGAAGAGTTGATATTTGAAGATTCAGATAATATTATTGCCTCCATAAATACCACGCCCAGAACCCCGGTAGTGGCTAATTATAAAGGCTTGGATGCTGCTGAATTCCATTGTTATTTTAAAAAGATGTCCGCGTCGGGGAATCACATCCGGTTTTATATCAATGGAGGCCAGGGCAGCCCATCGCTCATGATACCGAATTCAGATAACTTTTCTGCACCCGGTGGTGGTGGAGACGGAGGAGATTTTTATTCTAATAATAACCTGAAACACCTGATAAACCTTGACGGAGGTTCATATGGAACACCCACAGACTGGAAAAACATGCCGCTTGGACCACGGGGAAAAAAGGGAGAATTTAAATTTGAAACGAACTGGTATACCTGGCTTCATCCGAATGCTGTTCGATTCATGCTGCAGTATGCCAGAGAATGTTATATCTATGGACAAGAGGCGATGGTTGAAGAATTATGTACGAAATACATCAATCTCATCAATTCCTATAAGGAATCTAAAAACTGGGGTAACGATAGCATCTCACGATTGGACCTGAATCAACTCTATTACTCATTCAGTGCAATGAGAGAGCAGTTTTATGCGCATCTCGACTATTTTGGAAATCCCAAAGGATGGGCACCACTGCTTTCTTTTGAATCCAATCTTCAGAATTACCAGAATGAGATCGAATTTGCCATCCATGTACTCTATCTTGATTACTGGATGAATAAAAAGGCTGAAACTCTGGAACAAAAAAAGGATGCAGCCAGCCTGGTCAAAGGAAAAGCTATTGATGAGATCACCAGACTGAAGGAAGACTATGCTGTGGCCTATGAAGAGTTTGTGCCAGCCCTTTACGAATTTAACAAGATCTGTGCAAAACAGGATAGTTTAACAATTCTCTACAACCAGCAGATCCAATTTCTGGTACAGGAAGCTGAGGACAATGTGTCCAATAGTTTTGAAGGAATCATGCGAAGTATTGGAAATGCTGTGGCACAGGTAGCGAAATGCATTCCCATTCCTGCTGCCCAGGCTATTGGAACAGGACTGGAGGTAGCCGCTAACTTTGATTATGAGAATCCATTGTCAACAAACAACTGGAATACTGTGTCTGATGCATTCTCAGGGGAGGCGGATGCGTTTAGTGCCATATCAAGTATTACATCGGGTTTTGCAGTGAATATTGAACCATCATCGCTGACAGATCCGGTTAACAAGCAGGGAGCCCATCTTGCCGATGAGGTTATGAGCAATTTATCTCCCGAGAATCTTCAAAGGCTGGGGAACTCGCTGAAAAAAGTATCAATACCGGATGATAGAGTAAGAGAAGAGTTTGAGAAATTGAAACGGGGGTATCCCTTACTTGATCAATGGTCGGATTCAGTTGAAGCCTGGACCATGAAGAAGGGTGAAATTGCAAAGGTAATGGCCTTTAATACACAGAAACTTACGTGCATTCCAACAGAGCTAACGAAAATGCTTCTGGTATGTGATGCCATGGATGGTCTTCTCCTGCAAAATGAGAATGTATTGGATCCGAGGGCCATGACCTACCTGAATGAGATGAAGAATACAGCGTGGGAGCGAATGGTACGGTACCATTATTACCTGGCGATGGCTTATCAGTACAGGTTCCTTGAGCCTTATCCCGAAGCACTGAACCTGCGGCCACTTTTTGAAAGCTTTGACGCACTGGCTGTTCATGATTCAGATCTTTCACCAGACCAATACAATGCTCTTCTACCCGTATTTGAGAACCAGATAAAGGGAATATCCGATAAGATCTATACCAGTTTCAACCAGGGTACTTATACGGAATTCAATGAACCAATCACCTATACGCTTTCCAAAAAGCAATTATCGGAACTTAACAATTCCGGTGAGCTGCTGATCAATATCTGGAACTCCGGGAAAATTCAAAGGCAGTACGTGGATTGCCGGATTACCGATATTTCAATTCTTCAGGATAAACTGAAGATAAGCCAGGATACGGTCCTCCAGGATGCAACTCTGACCTTTCTTATGGCGCATTCGGGGAACTCAGCTTTAATTCATCCCACAACAGGGAAACACTTCATGTTCAGTCAATACAACGATGCTGCTTCAGTCTATTACAACACAAGCAGCATGAGTCCCCTGGGCTGGGCCGAGAAATATTTCTTCTATAACGGTGATATGATAAAGGTTACCCGCAGCCTGGCCAGCGAATCACTGATAAGGAAAATTCTGAATGTTGCAAGCGATAATGACCTGATGATCTTCACCCGTCCTGCAGCATGGGCAGATATAAAACTTATCACGACGCTTCATACCGGGGAGCAGTCCAATATGAATGTATCCATTGACAGCCTGACGATCCTGGTGAACATTGACTACAAAGCAACAACAAAATTTTCTAATGTGCTGGTAAGCAGCTCAGACGGACTCCTTCCGCTTATTTCGGTAAGTCAACCCGATCTTAATGGTAAAACTTACGGCTGGGGGAATTTTACAAGGAGTTATAATAAAACAGCCGGCACAATAACTTTCACAGCGCCTGATGAGTATGGTGTTTTTGTCTTCGATAAGTGGAAGATCACAACCCCGGCTGGTACCAATGAAATATATTATAATTCGGTTAATGTAAATTCGCTGTATCATACATGGATATCTGCCAATTACAAGCTGAATGTCCCGGAACTGGAGGTTCCCGATACCCTATATGCAGCCTGGAACCAGTCTTCCATTGATATCAATGTGAAGAACAAAAATGTGTGTGACGTGCCAATGAAATGGTTCAGCAAAACAGACTGTGAATGGTTCTCAATTAAAGCTGGAATGAACAAAGGCGTTGGGGATGGGAAAATTACTCTTAACCTAACATTTAATAACGAAGAAGAGCGTTCGGGAGTTCTTCGGGTGAATGCTTACGATGCAATAAATCCATTGCAGGAGGTAGTTATTATCCAGGGAGAAAAAGAAGTGGGAATCGAAAAGGATAAATACGATAAAGGACTGAAGATCTATCCTAACCCGGCCGGAGATGAGATCTTTGTTCAATTCACTGACCGGATGTATCAAAAAGATTGTTCCATTTCTATTTTATCCACAGATGGAAGGATGGTTCTGAGCATCGAAATACCCTATGTTTCAGAGGAATTGCATAAAATTTCACTGGAAAGTCTACCAGCAGGAATGTTTATCATGGAAATTCATTCCGAAGGGATGAGCTGGCAAAGTAAGTTTGTGAGGACTAAATGATTGAATGAGGTAGTTGCCGTAAACTTAATAGCTTGGTTAGCGAGGTTTTTTTGCCACTCAACTCAAACCGATAATGGTGGTTCTGAAAAGGCAGGGGACGCGGTAAAGTCGAAATTTTCACTTTATCTTGTTTTATGTTAATTATCATTGAAAATTCAAGGCTATAGTTTGAGTTTTCAATGATAATGTTGTGCATTTGATCTATGATAACCAGGAAAAGGGATACCGGTTAAGTTAAAAAACTTCAGTCAATATTCCGGTTACGGCTCTGCTTGGTGCCAGACAAACAGGAAAAACGACACGGGTATCTTTCATTCATTGCTCTCGTTAAATACAGCCAATCAGCTTATTAATCACAATAAACTGGAAAACCCACTCCTTGAGAACCACTCAACCCACTAAAGAGTGAATCTCTAACTCAATCACACATATATTTCTATTATATTAATGTGCTGAGTTTTATATATTTCTTCTCATAGGAACAAGTGGCTCAATGTAAAACGGTGAAAGTGGTTCTCGATAACAGGTTTTTCCAAATAGGTCATTTTATAGTTTACAAAATTGGAAATTCCTTATAAAATTTTAGCAAGCTGATGGTTTCGCTTCTCAATTTAGTTTGTACAAATTTTTTAATGCTGCTATCCATTAATTCACCCAGTCCTTGTAATAATCCTATATCATTCATCGATTCCAGCAGGTCAATGCATTTCTGAAGATATTCGCTCAAAGACATTTTCATGCGAGATTCAACTATATATTTATTTATAGGAGTACGTTTTTCCATAAAAAACCAGCAATCGAATATGTCTCTGTTGGTAATAATGACTCTGTCAAGCAAAGTACAAAGTTTATGGGCAAACAGGTCTTCCTTCACCATAACCTTAATATTTATTCCTAAAAGATTTTTAATCTCGTAATGGTTCTCAAAAACACGGTTTGAAATCTCAACTTTTAATTTTCGCTCATCATACCCGTAATCCAGAACGACGAAAGGACCATAATGCTTTTTTGCTTCATCATGAATTCGCCCGTATTTAAGCAGAATTTTTCTGACTTTCTTGTATACCATATCCTCGTGTTCTTTATCTAAAAGATTAAAATCCAAATCGACAGAAAAACGAGGCAGATCATAAAAAAACATCAGGGCAGTGCCCCCTTTGAATCCTAAAGAATTCGAAAGTTCAATGTCAGAATAAATGTCTTTCAGGATTTGAATTAAGAGAAATTTGTGTTTGTTTAAATCAATCATCGGGAAAAAGTTTTTTAACTCTATTATTCAATGCTTTTGACATATAAATAGGCAACAGGTCATATACCATAGTTTTATTCAGTGGATTTAAGTTATCAAAATAATAATTCTTATTCAGGTATAGAAGATCCAGGAAAGCTCTTTCTGCTGTGGCAATATTAACCTGACTAATTTGTCTGGAAATCCCCTTAGTGTTGGCCATTATTTCACCCTTAATTTTACGGTAAATATATGTCTTGTCCTGTACATCTACATTGCGGCTTAAATAACTAACGGAGGTAATGCGTGAGTCGAACTGAAATATAACGCCTTCTTTTTGAAGTACATACTCCAAAGAAATATAGGAAGGTGTATATAAAACACATGCCACCTCTTCAATACTATAATTCGGTTTTGCGTATATGCCTTTTCGGGGATTTAGCAATTTACCCGTACGCACATAATAATTTAACTTTTTATTAAGCGATTCAAAATCCTTTTCTCCAACCAAAAGAGCAATATCTCTTAGTCGAAATACCGTCTTTTCATCTTTGAAGACTGATAATACAATGTTATTTTTTATATTTGATGAACTGTTCATACTAAATAATAGGATGTTTGGTTCACAAATATAATAATTTTTTATATTTGTTTCAATATTAAGGGAAACTATAGCTTATGGGAATACCTGCCGGTTTTTTCGCCAGTATTCCAACAAAGCCATGTAAAGTGCATGTCCTTCCCATAGAGAACCTCCCACCCCGGATCAAGCTGAGCATAGTCCGCCGGAAGTAGCCGTACCAATTTACAGGCTTTGATTTTAAATCGTCTAAATGCAAGCAAAGAAAGGATGATTATATAATGACGTCATAAGTGAACGGATTAAGTTTTGGCGCCAGAAAAATCCAAAGATACAGAACGCCCGCTTCAAAAAGACAGATATCCCTTGCTCAACTTTGACTGGCTTTTACACGGGTGAAGAGTATTTTGTTTTCCAAAACCGATTTCATCGTACCGTTACATGGATGCATTTGGTTTGCGTTTCCAATAAAACATAGCAAAGCCCTTCATTTTGCATTTCAATAAGTTCGCGTAACAATATATTGCGCAAGCGGTATGAATATATGGGTTCCGGATTGCCCCTTTCAAAGAATCGTGTTTGTGAAATATCAAAAGTACGTCCATAATAATGCGACGAATTGTTATCTGTTGCGTTTACATTATGTTTGCGGAGCATGTTTTGGCTTTTTTCAGTTCTCAAAACTGAAGTAACCGAAAACCGGTAAGACATTACTCCTTCATCTTGAAGTCTTGTTACAAAACGCTTCCCAAGTATATTAAGAAAATCGGCCACATCGGTTTGCAAATAAGGCAGGGAGCTTGTTAACAGGGGCAATTCGTAATATTTATTGTCATCTATTTTCTCAAGTCCATAATTCTGAATTATCCGGGAAGTTTCTTTAATATCCCCTGTAAAAGCTTCTGTTATGCCCTTTTTAAGCGCAACAGCCAAATGATAGCTGTTGTCGTATTTACGTAATTGAGTATTTTCATCCCTTGTCAGCTCTGAAACTGAAACATAGTCGATACTCACTCTGTTTTTCTTTTCTCCCCCGACTGACTTACCGAACAGGTAAAAAAGCAATAACACAATTATAATTGCCGCGGAAACCATTGGCTTACGATGCCTGACCCTTATTTTCATTAGATTCCTGGTTATTTACGGATGCAAAAATATAACTATATGTGTACATTCGGGCATCATGGAGGAAAAAACGGTGCGGGAAATTTTTGCCGATGCATTTTTCGTAGCGATTTCTCGTTCCTCGAAATCGTACAGAAAAAGCAATCGGTAAGCCCAGGTGGGGCCACAGAAACAGAGTGATTGTGAAGAGCGAGAGCGATGAACTACACTCTGTTTTTTCTTCACACTCAAACTCGCTCTCTCTTCTTCTTGGGTGGTTTTTTCTTAAGGGTCAGTTTGTCGCCAGGATTTTTGGGGAGAAGTTTGGTGTAAATAGCCACATATAAACATATTATTCAGCCAGGATTCGATACAATTCAAGGTTAAGGTAGTAATGATGTCCTGCCATCTCTTTCTTTTCAAGCACTTGGAAATCGCATAATTTGTTTAAATAATCTCTTGCTGTATTTTCCGCATAGATTTTTTGATCCGTAAGGTGTTTTACTTTTGTTAATGGCTGAGTAAATATTGCTCCTACTAAATCTTCCGGGTTTCGAAGTTTTGGATCTTCTTTCTTTATATGTTCCAGTATGGACTCTTTTGCAGTGACTATATCATTAATTTTGTTGAACGTCTGGTTTGAGGTACTCTCAATAGCTCTGAACATAAATAAAAACCAGTTCTTCCAGTCTCCTCTCTGGGAAACTCCATTCAATCCGGAATAGTAATCCTTTTTATGATCAAGTATATATCTGCTTAGGAATAATATCGGAACATCTAACAGACCCTTATTTGTTAAATAATTGATATTGAATATTCTACCTGTTCTGCCATTTCCATCTCTGAATGGATGAATTGCTTCAAATTGAAAATGAGCAATAGCCATCTTAATCAGAAAATCCAACTTGTATTTTTCATCATCATTCACAAAATCTACCAGGTTTTCCAAACGATCCCGGATTACTGCTTGATTTCTCGGTGGGGTATAAATTACCTGACCTGCATTTGGTCCCGTTCCACCTTGCTTAATTGTTAATTGTACAAAACCCGGCCTAATTGTATCTGATGTCTGCTTTATTTCTTGAAATACTTTAAGGAAATACTGCTGATCAAACTTTTTCCTGTTTTTTAAATAATTGTATCCCGACCAGAGGGCTTCTCTATATCTTAATACCTCCTTTGAAGCTCCATTAGATTCAGCTTTTTTATCACTAAACGCTTTATACAACTCATCATCGGTGGTAAATATATTTTCGATCTCACTTGAAATTTTTGCTTCTTGCAGACTAATTGTATTTATTAATAATCCTTGATTTGGAATTACGGCACTACGCCCATATAGTTTTCCTAATGCAGCTTTTGCATCTCCCAGTTTTCTTAATATCTCTGTTGTATCATAGAGTTCCTCTCTAATTGGCAAGGGCGGAAGCTTATTCCAGGGCTCATTTCTGTTTGGATTTATTGAATAAAGTAATTCTGGCATAATTCAACAATTAAATTCATGGTATTCTTTCCTCAAATTTACAACATTTTCCGAAACAAGCATTAAAATACACGCATTTTAATGTTTACTGGAATTTTGGCCTTAAAAGAAGATTTATTTCGCGACCAAACATTAAAAAAACAATAATTTAATGCTTGTTCTGGAATTGACCTTAACCGACGTCTAAGATTGTGGAAAAAGTTGCCAATTTTTCATCGGTATTTCTACAAATCCATATAAACTGGAAGATCCGGAGTCACTGAGCTCCGAATTCCGGAACTCAATGACCACCCAATCCGGAAATGACTGAGCACCCTATACCGGAACCGATCCGCCGTGGCGGTGAGCTCAGCGAAGCTAATGTAAGTATTTCTATATCAATAATAAGTGATTTGCTGATTCTTATGAAAACCGCCTGCTCACTGCAAACCGGAGAAGGGTGGTCAATGCCTCCGGTTTTTCCACCATCACTGAAAACACCCGAAACGGCCTCATTTTTGTTTGGAATTCAATCCACATATATTTCTAATTACATATAAAAATATATATTTCTGGAAACAAATCGAATAATCTTGCTTATAATCTGGGAAGGTCTGGGTTTAAATCGGGAAGCTAGGCCAATAAAAAAGCGACTCACTCGCAATGAGTGGCCGCTTCTGAATGCTTTGTTTTTTCAAAGCAAGTTTTAAAAATTAGGGAAGTATAACCTGATCAATTACGTGAATAACCCCATTGGTTCCTAAAATATCGGTGGCAATTATAGATGCATCGGCAGTTCCCAATTGAAGGGCGCCATCTGTATCAGTAATTGTCAAATTGCTGTTCAGGCTAAAGTTACCTTCAGAAAGCGGAGACAAAGCAACATTTGCGTTTCCGTTTAGTGCATTTGGGATATCACTTGAAAATACTATTGATCCCAGAACATGATATTTCAAGACAACAGCAATTGTTTCAATTCCAACTGCATCAACCAAAGCTGCAAAATCAGCAACCTGGGCAAGGCTGTATAGAGAAGCAAAAGCAGCGTCGGTTGGAGCAAACACTGTAAATGATCCTTCTCCGCTCAGAATTGTAACAAGTGCATCTGTAGTTCCATCATTTTCAACAGCAGTCAGAGCTGCAACCAATTGTCCGAATTCTGCACCTTCTGATGCTTGTGAAGCCGCTACTGCAATGCTTACAATATTATCTGTTGCCGGAACAAGAGTCATATCGATGGTATGAACAACTCCATTATCATAATCTAATGCTTCACCAGCTAAAGTAGCTGCTGTAACCATTGAAGTTCCGTTAATGTAAGCTCCGGAATTGTTAATGCTCAGGTAAAAATCTCCACCAAGCGTTGTAACAGCAGAACCTGTAGCGGGCAGTCCATCACCAAAAACTTCACCATCAATTACATGGTATGTCAGGATAGGCGTCAAGTCCTCTTTGCTTAAATTGTCCAGACTGGTTATACCGGCTTTGGTAAAGGCAGCATTATTAGGTGCAAATAAAGTATAGTTTGCATCCTTATTGATTAATGTTCCCAATAAATCGGCTTTTACAACAGCTGCTGTCAAAATTGAAAAGTCTTTATTGAAGTATGCGGGTTCTACAATAGTGTTTACAATACTTAATTCCTGAGCTGGCACTAAAACTGCATCAACAATATGAACCACTCCGTTTGAAGCCTCAACATTTGCAGTTGTAACCATAGCACCATTAATGGTAACATTCATACTATTAATTCCTACAGTAATCTTATCGTCCGCGCTTAAGAGAGTAGCCGCTTCTTGTCCGTTACTTAGGTCACCTGACATAAGAGCTGCACCTGAAACGACATGATATTTCAATACTCTTTCAAGTACACTTTCAGGAATATCCTCTAATCCGTTTTGTCCAATAACTCCCAAAAGAGCCACGAAAGCATCATTTGTAGGAGCAAATACAGTATAGCTGCCTTCAGCACTCAATGCACTTACAAGATCAGGATACATTGTTAACGCATCGACTAGTATACTTAAAGAGGGTGTTGCCTGAGCAATGGTAACGATATTGTCTTTATCCATTTGCTCAACCATGGGATCTTCTTCTTTTTCACATGAAGAAAAGGTAAATACTGACGCAACCAAGGCGGTTGCAAAAAAACTAAGTTTCATTTTTCCGATAAATTTCATAATTTCCAAATTTTAAAGTTTTAAATTTTCATTATGACATATAGACAATCGTTGTTAGCGTTTTGTTTAATCTTTTTGTGTTTTTGTTAAACAATAATGACGTTTTCAAAATAAGGTTATTTTTGTATTCTATTGTTTATGTGACGTTTAAGTTGTTTTTTAAGCGCTTGATCTAAATTGTGTCTATTAAACAATTTGCAAATATCTTAAACGCTTCAGGTATGTTTTTGGGAGATTTTTCATGCGGGATGGAAGGTTTCCATATAGAAAACGCTTAATTGATCCATTCTGTCAACGAAATGAATATTTAAGGTTACCTCATAACAGGTATGAACTAGCTGCTTGGGATGGGGAATTATTGGTATACAGGATTATCCACACGGATTTCTTCGCTGATGATTGACCACATCAGCTATAGTGTAATCTGATATTTAAAAGTTATACAGGAATATAACAGGCATATATGCAATTTTTCATAATACCAGAGTGTTCAATTTTGCATTTCTGTCTAAGATTATAAAAGGACATAACAATTAAGTTGCGACTCTTTTATTCCCGACTAACTCATTTAACTCCTAAAGTAAAACTAAAAACACTTCCCTGCCCCACTTCACTTTTAACCTTAATATCCCCACCGTGTTTTTCAACAAATTCTTTAACTAATATTAATCCTAATCCCGTTCCCCTTTCACCCGAGGTCCCCGGTTTTTTGGTGTTAGTCTCTATGCTGAAAAGGCTGTCAACCAACTTAGGCTCCATCCCCACACCATAATCCTTTACCGAAATTTCAATCAGCTTATTTTTTACATCTGAGGAAATAATTACCTTCTTATTTTCATTTGAAAATTTTATGGCATTGGATATCAGGTTTCGGATTATTGTTTTTAACATATCCTCATCTGCAAATACTTGCTGAGTTCTTTTAACATTTATTTCTAAAGTTATATTCTTTTTTATAGCCTGGAAAGACAGGAGGTCCATAACTTCGTGAAGAACCACTAATAAATTCAGCTCCCTGGGATTAAATTTAATTCTTTGTAATTGCGATAGTGCCCACTCAAGAAGATTGTTTAACAGATTATTTATATCATTCAGACTTTGATGAATAGCGGTGGCTTGTTTTTCAACAGCGCTTAAATTATTCTTTCTGATTCCTTCCACAAGAATTTCACTTAACCCAAAGCTTGCGCCAATAGGTCCCCTTAAATCATGGGCAATTATCGAAAAAAGCTTGTCTTTGGTCGCATTAACCTCTTTTAATGCGCGATTTTTAAGTCGGATTTTATTATACAACTGGAATATAATTGCAGAAATTAAAAGAGCTAAAATGATCCCAATTAACATTATAATTTGAGAGGTTTTTTGTTGCCTTATACTTAAGTAATTGATTTCATTTTGACTTTCCAGTTTCTCTATCTGATTGTTTTTTTCGTCGATTTCATAAATCGCCTGCAATTGTTCCATTTTAATGCTTGCAGCACCTGAAAGTATCAATTTTTGAGCTTCAATTTGCTTATTCTGATAAAAAATTGATTTTTCGTAATCCCCTAAGCTCAAATAGGTTTCGGCCAGGTTAGAATAAATATTAAGTTGAAGTTTTGTCTGGTTATTCGTTTGGGCTAATTCCAGTCCATGATATATTTTGTTGAAACCTTCATCTATGTCTCCTCTTTTAATCAGGCCAAGACCCAGACACATATATATATCGGGCTGGGTATAAAGATCGTTTATTTCGTTCTTTATCAGAAGTGCTTTATTTAAATTCTGTTCTGATAATTCATAATTTCCTCTGGAATATTCAATATTACCCATATGTTTATAGGCGTTTGACAGTCCATATTTCGATCCGCTTTCGGAATGAATTTCCAGTGTATATTCAATATTATTAATTGCTTCGTTAAAATTACCCGTCTCCAGATTTAATAAGCCAAGCTGTTCGTGACATAATGCTTCCCCTATTCTTTTTCCGTCAAGGGCGGCCAATTCGTTGTATATTTTCAAAGCTTCTTCAAAATACTCTCTGGCTTTTTGAGGAAGCCCTAAATCTTTATGAATTCTTCCCAATAAATAAGTCGCCCATGCTTTACCATCTTTTGAATGAGCTTTTTCATAATTCATCTTTGATTTAATAATATACTCGATGGCTTTATCATACGCGCCGTTTACTCTGAAAATAGTTCCCATCGAAGAATAGGCAGAACCCATGGTCATGAAATTATCAGACAACCGACAAGGTTGGAGAGCATTACTATAATACTCAAGTGCCTGAATTATATCACCTTTCTTGCGATAATTTGCTCCAATATGATAAAGGATTTCTCCTTTGTACCAGTTATTACTAATTTCATTCGAGATAATTAAAGCGCTATCATAATATGCCTGAGAAAGGACAAGACTGGTTTCTTCCTGATATACTCTGCCTATTACATAATAAGAACGCATCTCCAGAGTTCTGTTACCGGCATTCCGTGCTTCAGACAGAGATGCAATTGCCAATCTCATCGCCTCTTCCTTCTGGTTTTCTATAATTTCAAGCGCCAAATTCAGCTGAGTGGCGATTTTTTCATCCCCTCTATTAATATTCAAGGCTTCTCGTAAGCTGTCTGTTTTTGTTTTGCTTACAACTTCAGCCTGTGCCACAGAAGCGAACATCAATAAAAAGATCAAAATTAAAAGTCGCCAATGCCAAATACTTATTTTCATTTTCTCTTCAGATTCAATTTCTAAGTTTTACCTAGCTATTTTACAAGTATAAGAAAGTTTTTACACATTCTGCAGATGTTTAGACTGCATTATTATTCATTTTCTACAAAAAAGTTTGTCCCATAAATTGGGGTTCAAAGCTTAATTACATACAGACTACCTAATTTCGTTCTTTTGGTAAAATCTGTCCTCCTGTTTTTTCAAAGCACTATTAATACGGTGAAAAGGTTCCTAAGGTTACTTCTGAAATCTTCTTTATCAGGCTGTCGTTTCAATGAAAAACCGGAACAGTGATTCTAACAATGCAGGGATTGAACTTTCAATTAATACATTGTATTCGTTAATTATACTCTCTATATTTAAAATATTTTTCAATGCAATTGTAAATTATCTTAAATTGGAGTGGCCGGGGTGTTTTATGAATATTTTTCTAAAGATTAAAGTGGCTTGGAAAAAACTTAAAATGTATTTCCAAAAATATAAACCGAAGCTCAAAAAAATCCTAAACCATTTTTCAGAATTAATTTGTAACTTGCTTCAAAAGTTTGAAAATGAAAACTATCCTTCTTATAACAGCCCTGTTTTTTATCCCAATCCTGGCCTCAGCCCAGTTTGACCAAAAAATGAGTCTTAATTTCTCTGTTGGTGGCTTTGAAACCATAGGGAAAAAATATGGTGAAATTGATGTGTATCAAATGCCAAATTATAAAATTGGCCCTGCTTTCAATCTTGGTATTCAATTCCAGTTGAACAACCGACTTTCGCTTTTAGCGGAGGCGGGATTTATGTTCTCCCATAGCTGGAATTATTCTGACCAAAATGGCGATTGGATTTACTGGACTATAGAGGATTCCATAAGCGGAGAGGAAATTGAGAACGGGGAAAATTATCTTGAGATCTCAAATTATAGTTTTAGTTTGAAACCATTATACTATTTAAACCCGGATAGTAAATTCTCACCCTACCTGTTTGCCGGGATTTCTTTTAACTATACCACAGCCTATTATGAAGATACTTATTGGAATGCGCTGAATGAAATGAATTTATTGGCCCAGGACGATACCGAGCCATATATTCCCTTCTTGGAAAAGAACACCGGATTAGGGGTGAATCCCGGATTTGGACTTGAATATTCTCCCGGAAAGCAGTTTCATTTTTATTTTTCCTCTTCCTATTATTTTATGCCTCTACAATCGAAGAATTTTAAATATCCTGAGGCGAAAGAGAATTTTCATGCACTGGTATTTCAATTTGGAACCCGTTATAATTTTATCAAAACCAAGGACTTATGAGAAACAGTATATTTAAAACATACTGGCTTGCCGGTTTCCTCATCTTTTTTCTTCCTGCTGTTTCAGCACAATATAATTATAATGTAAAGCGTAGCTTTGGAGAAACAGGTCATACCATTACCTACCTGACCTATAGTCCTGATGGTAGTTATATTCTTACAGCCGGAACTGATAGCAGCATTATTATTTGGAATGCTGAGCGAAAAACCATCTACAGAACCCTGACAGGATTGGAAGCGCGACCTAATATGGCCGTAATTTCTGCAGATAATCAATATGTACTTGCCGGTGGAAAAGACAATATAGTTTCGCTCTGGTCTCTTTCTGAATTACTGCCTAAAATTGAAAAGCGTTATGAAGGCCAGTCTGCCGCCATTAAAAGTATTGATGTAAGCCCTGATAATAAATTAGTGGCCGCAGGAAGTGCTGATGGTAGCATAATAATCTGGGAACTGGGAAGTACCAATATTGTATATGAACTCAAAGCTCACAAGGAAAATGTTAACCGGGTTTTATTTAGCTCTGACTGTAAAACCCTTGTGTCAGGAGGAGGAGAAGGGGATATTAATCTTTGGAATATGAATAATGGAAGTCTTTTTAACTCGGTTAAAAAGGCTCACAAAGGATGGATCCGGGATATTGAATACAGTCAGGATGAACAACTTATTGTCAGTTGTGGCGACGATAAGCTCATCAAGACCTGGGATGCTTCAAATCTTAGTCTGAAGGTCGCATTTAAGGGTCATAAAGATTGGGTTCATACAATAGATTTCCTTCCTGATGGGAAGCAGTTACTGAGTGCAGGAAGAGACCTAAGTATTTTCCTCTGGGATGTTGAAACCGGGGAAATTCTTCATAAATCAGCTGAAGAAGAAAATGTTATCATATCCCTTGATATAAATCCGGTAAAATCAGATTTTATTTCCGCTTGCTATGGCTCTGAAAAAATAGAGAACTGGGCATTATCGGGATTTGATGAATCTATTTGGAACAAAAGGAAGAATTTTGAGTCGATAGCGGAAAATAACCCACTGCTTAACAGGGAGCAAAAAACCGGAAATGAATCTGGGATTGAACTATATTCTCCAGCGCTTATTGGCGACAGGGTATCGCATAATGAAAAAAGCATAATGCTCATAGGTCGTGTTATGGATCCGGAAGGGGTTAATGTCTTTCTTATCGACAAACAAGTAGTGAAGTTGTCTGATGACGGTGTGTTTCAATATGAAGTTTATTTAATTGAAGGTGACAATGCGGTTAAAATGGTAATGGTTAATAAGAGTGGGGCTATCAAAGAACAGGAAATAATTATTGAATGTACCGCTTTTAGTGGCTCGGGGCTGAGCAGCGATTCCCCCGAGAATACAAAAACCACCTATTATGCATTGCTCATTGGTGTTAATGATTATGTGAATCCTGAAATCAGTGATCTTGATAACCCAATAAGTGATGCACAAAAACTTAAAGATGTCTTACTTGCTAATTACACTTTTGAGGAGGAGAATATCCTGTTTTTAAAAAATCCCACCCAGGCTGATTTAATTCAAGCTCTGGATAAGCTTACTAAAATAATTACCGAAAAAGACAATCTTCTTATATTCTATGCCGGCCATGGATACTGGGACAATAAAGGAAATGTTGGCTACTGGTTCCCCTCTGATGCTGCTCGAAACAGCACTTTGAATTGGTTTCGAAACAGTACATTAAGAGATTTTATTGGAAGTATTGAATCTAGACACACCCTCCTGATTGCAGATGCTTGCTTCAGTGGGGCTATCTTCAAAACCCGGGCAGCATTTACTGAGGTCCCCAGAGGTATAGAAAAACTTAACAAACTAGCCAGCCGCAAAGCCATGACCAGCGGTATTCTTCAGGAGGTGCCTGATGAAAGTGTGTTTCTTAAGTATCTTGTCAAGAACCTTGCGGAAAATGAAGACCCCTTTCTTAGCTCAGAATTCCTCTTCAGTAGTTTTAAAACAGCTGTGATGAACAACAGTTACAATGTTCCCCAATATGGTGTAATCCAAAATGTAGGAGATGAGGGCGGGGATTTTGTATTTGTGAAACGGAATAACTCTCATTGAAAGTTATCCGGTAACTTAGCCATGTACACCTGAACCTTACCGGGTGCGACACATTTGTTATAATACACCCTTTTCCCGTCTCTGGAAAATGATGGATTTGTATGATTGGCCAGTGTCCAGGTTGTATGATGGTCGGTTGAAACCGTATCCTGCCAGAACGGCTCTGTTTCCCCTTTCTTATAAACACTGAGTATAACCGGATTTTTTTGATACCACGATTCAGAGGCGTAATATATATTGTCACCTGATACACCTAAATGATTTCCCGGTCCGGCTAAGGTTTCAATCACATTTCCATCTAAATCCCATCTCCGCGCGCTGAAATCATTAGCTAATCCGTCATCTATCTGGTTGTCATGTCCCATAATGGATACATTATCATACTAGGAAAAATGCATGGGTTTGGGACCAAAAAAATGAATGTCGTTGCCATCTATATTCATGTTTATCAGATGATTATATTTTTCATTACGAGGGCCGATATCCATCCTGAAGGCTATTTTCGAACCATCATGGTTATATTGTAAATGTAAGATCCGCATATCAGCAACTTCCCGCAATTCATCTGATGGGAATAAATCAACCACCTCCTTAAAATAAATAGCATCAGCAAGTTTGATGATTTTATTATTTTGAACAATGTATTCGTAAATAGTTGAAAGTCCTGTTTCCTTATCCTCTGACGAATATAAGAGTTTGCCATTGAGTGTTTTATGACCAATTTCCCCGTCAATTGGATCGATTAATTGATTCCCCTGCACATCGACTACCCTGACGGAATCGTCCTGAAAAGCAAATGAGTTGTTATTCAGCCATTGAACATTGGCACCGTTGTGAACTGTCAGTGAATTAATTTCAACAATTTTTTTGTGATTAGTAAGATCAGCATTACACACCCAGATTTCAGCAGGCACTTTTTCCGATCGCTCTTCCTGAGGCATTGAAAGAAACCTGGTATATGCTATTAACCTACCATCGGGACTTTCAGGCGATGTATTGTAGTAGCTTAATGCTGAGCTGTAATCAGAAGGCCCCACCCTTGCAGGTTCACCAATTTTAAAATCTGTATTGGTTTCTACAACAGATTGGTTCGTGCAATTCAAGGATATGGAAACAAAAAGGATTAAGAAAAAATGTGACAGATTCATTTGTTTTTGGTTTTAGGCAACTATAAATTATCTTGTACATGAAAATCGAACCAGAGTTTAATCGGATTATTTTCATCGTCTTGTTTTCCGGAATAATACCCTTTTTGAGAAGAAGGCCCCAGTGATTCAACCTTTTTGAATTTAGTTCCGACAGAGGGAATTTCGTATAAAAACGACAGATCCCCTTCCGGAAACGGAGGATATGTGCCCCCCGTCATATGGCCTGGTTTGTCCGGTGTAAATAATTGGAAATAAAGATTAGGGGTTTCCGTAAGGATGGTAAAATCTGACTCCGAATTCTCTATCTCTGCCCAATATAAATTTCCGTGATAACCTTTGAATTCAGGGTAGATCAGTTCATTGAACCTTTCACCGGTAATCGTATTATTGTATGCCTTTTCCCAGACTCCAAAATTGCTTCCTTTTAACCTGTTTTTCCATACCCGGTATGGTCCGAGTCCCATCCACTTAATAGAGGTGCACTTCTG
>JAIOZM010000085.1 GCA_021740585.1 Bacteroidales bacterium | reverse complement strand
CGGATAGGTGGCCGCAATGGTCATCCCGGCTTTCAATCCGAGATAAGCGTTTGCTGCTCCCAGCACAACTGCGAGGATAAGCCCAATAATTAAAGCCTTGATTGTAAACTCAGCCATATTTGTTTCTGCCGAAACAAAGGGTACAAATTTCTTTTCTTTTGACATAATTATGAATATTTTATTTTAGTGCTCGCTAATTTAATAATAATATTTTAGGGCATGTAATTTGATCCGGGTAATTTTGAAAAAGTTTAAAGAAAAATAATGTCGGGTCTTCTGACTGAAGAATTTGATATTAATGAATTCTGCATGGGCAGATGGCCAAAAATATTGTTATTTGCGGCCTTTAGCCTGAAAAAAGACAGGACAGGATGAACTATTTGCCTTTCCTCCGGAAATGCATCTTGCCAAGCTTACTTCGACTGCGCTCTGTAACCTAAGTATCGGTGTAATTTTTACTGGGTGGATTTAGTAAACCGGGATATCCAATATGCTTCCAAATTGGTAGATGCCAATTCTGTTTTCATATAAGACTTCATCCATGAGATTGATCCTGACCTTTGCCATATCGGGTATACGATATACTAATTTATTGACCGTCATTTCAGAAGGTTCGAGACTGAGGATTGAATCAGAGATTAGCGGTACATTGTTCATTGGAATCAATTCCAGGTTTATATCGTAACCTTCTTTCTTGTCGCTTAGTCCTTTGGTTGCTGAAAATGAGCAAAGTCTGTAGGTCTGATTTTCATTTGACGGGTCAGGAGTATAAATAAAGCTCCGGGTAAACTTTTGTCTTACCACTCTGCCGGCAAATAATTCAAAATAGGCTTTCTCCATTTTATCCATCTCACTAACCATAATTTCCATAGCCTTTCCGTCCGGATAATCGCCATCAATATTAGTTATGGTATAGAATCGGTTTTCTCTGATAAGAAAAAGATTTTTTGCAGCTTCCATAGCTTTCTGCTCCAGAGTCCGCACCTGTTGCGATGTAGTAACTACCGGCAGCCTGATAAGCATTGTATCGCTCACAATGGTTTTATAGAGGGTATCTTTTACCTCAGTTAGATTGGTTTTCATGGAGAGTTCATGGAAGGAGGTACTTGAATTATCCATAATACCTTTTTCAGAAACAATGGGCAAAAAGTCAGATTGACCGGGTTGAAATATAAATCCGTGTTTGGTCAAACTAAGATATTTATCCCACTGCATTGAACCTTTTATCACATTCACTGAAAAAAATAATTCAGGATCTGCTTCTGAAAAGGATTTTAAGTCGACCGAATTAATTTTATATTGAAAAGAAAAGTCCTGAATCACATTATCAAGTCCTAAGAATCTTTTTGCATAAAGTTTATAAGGACCGGGGATATAAGTTTCTTTCTCAATTTCAATATCTATCCTTAAAACTGTTTCAGGCAAAGAGTAAACAATTCTTTGCTTGTATTCTTCCGGCTCTGCTCCTATTTTGCTCAGTTGAAAATTCAGAGGGACTGAACAAGATGAAGCAAAAATTATAAGGAATAAAAAGATGATAAGGTTTCTCATTTTGGCAAAACGTATTTTTTTAATAATTAAGCATCTGTAAAACGGAAGCTTGTTTGTTTTATTTGATGCTCAAAGATAATAAATTGGATTGAAATTGACCGGGAGAGCGAAGATCTTTGTTAGTGGGGTGGAAATCGCTTGTGTCAGGCATTGCTAAGCAATTCTTTCGCATTTTCCACAGCAGCATTTGTGGTTTCTTTCCCACTTAGCATTTTTGCTATTTCAATAAGTCGCTCATCGATATTGAGTTCCTTTATTCTGGTTTCTGTGGAATCGTTTGTATCTTCTTTATAAACATAAAAATGCTGATTCCCTGCAGCAGCTACCTGAGGGAGGTGGGTTATGGAGAGTACTTGTCGGTCCCTTGACATCTCTTTCATTATATTCGCTATACGATGAGCAATTTCTCCTGAGACTCCGGAATCGATTTCATCAAAAATAATTGTTGGAAGGCCTAATGAACCCGAAATCACAGACTTTATACTCAACATAAGTCTGGAAAGCTCCCCTCCTGAAGCAATCTTTCCAATTTCCTGCAGTGGAGTATTTTTATTTGCTTTAAAATGAAAGCGGATATCGTCAATCCCATTTTCAGTGAGCTCCGCCATTTTTTCATTAGCTACAACAAATCCGGCATTTGGAATACCTAGTTGAATCAGGAGATTTGTAATTTTAGATTGAAACGCATCTGCATTTTGCATTCTCAACTCTGAAAGTTTTCCTGCTTCCTCCATTAATTGATTCTGCATTTGAGTTAATCCTTTGCCCATTTCCTCCAGTTTAAACTCCAGCGATTCCAGATCATAAATCTGATTTGACAATTTATCCCTGAGAAGTATCAATTCCTCTGAAGATTTAAGATGATGCTTTTGCATCAAAATATTCAAAAGATTTAGCCTTTCTTCCTTATGCTCGAGCAATTTAGGATCATTAACCGTTAATTCGCTTAATGTTTCGGCTTCTGTGGCAATGTCTTTTAATTCGATCTGACTACTTTCCAAACGTTCAATAAACTCTGCTGCCGACTTATGGAAGGCAGCTGTCTTTTTTAATTCAGCCAAAGCTGACCTGATCATTCCTGTAGCATTCTGCTCGCCACCATTCAACAAATGCCAGACATTGTACATGGCCGACTTTATATCTTCTGTATGCTGAAGTCGTTCAATTTCTTCTTCAAGTTCCCCAAGTTCGTTTGGAATAAGTTTAGCTTTTTCAAGCTCTTCATATTGAAATGTTATGAAATCCAGTTCCTGTAAACTTTTATCTCTGTTTTCCAGTTCCTCTCTGTAAGCTTTTTGTTTTTCCTTATAAAGTAAATAAGCTATACGAAATGCTTCCGATTTTGCCTGTGTACCCCCATAAGCATCAATTGCATTTATCTGGTACTGATGATTCCCCAAATCGAGGTTTTCATGTTGGGAATGAACGTCGATGAGGAGCTGCCCCAGATCTTTTAGTAGCAGTAGATTTGCAGGACTGTCATTAATAAATGCTCTGGATTTGCCGTTATCGGATATTTCTCTGCGAATAATTAATTCGCCTGCCTCATCAATTTCATTAGCATTTAAAAAACGTATTACCTGTTTATCTATATTCTCAAATATAGCTTCCACAACACATTTCCCTTCTTTATCCTGCAAAACAGAGGAGTCAGCTCTTTGTCCAAGCACCAGACCCAGAGCACCCAGCATAATAGACTTCCCGGCTCCGGTTTCACCCGTCATGGTGGTAAAACCAGATTGAAAATTCATATCCAGTTCTCTGATAATAGCGTAATTTTTAATAAAGAGTGATTTCAGCATAAGTCAGATTCCCGATAATTATTTAGCCCCATCAATGATAGCCTTATATTTATTAGCATTCGCCTGATCAATTTCGTTTAATATCGCATAAAGCCTGCTCTTTTCTTCCTGAAAAGATTCAGAAAATATATTAATCATTTCGTCTGCTTTACTATCAAAAATCATGCGTAATGGCTGCATGAAAGGATCGGGTTTTTGCCTGTAAACTTTTTGGAGCAATTCCAAATCTGAAGCTATCTCGGTTCTTCCTTCAACTACCTTGCTATCCATTAAATCCAGACCCTGACGATGATAACGATAAATAAACTCACGGCAGGGAGCATAATCTTCGTCGATATAATCTTTTACAAGCCAATAGCGGTTTTTGTGACTGGTATTATCGAAAGGTTTCCAGCCTTTCTGGGGTGCATTTTGGGCATTATCCACAACTTTTTCAGCTGCCTGCCAGAAAGGAGTCCCGCCTTCGAATGAAAAGGAATCGTAGTCGAGAGCCAGGATCAGGTATGCATAATAAGCCAGAATAGAGGTAAGATTCGAAGTATAGCTATTAAGGTCAAACTCCAGAGGCTCAAATTCAATATAATTGAAATGTATATCGTTATCCAGAAAGTTCAGCATGGTTGTACTATAGTTTGAATTGAAAACCGGACGTCTGGCCTGAATTTGAAGTGTACCGCGAAATTCATCTGCAGATATCTGCTCGGTAATATTGAACATCATATTACACTCTATTCTTTCCTCTGTGCTAAATACATTATTTGTCCATACCTTATTATTCATAAATTCGAAAATAGCATTTTGCAAGGTCTCAAATACCTGTTTATTGGTTCCCTGAACCTGCTGCGATACTACTTGAACATTACAATTAAGCTCCTGGGAAAAAATCTTTCCAGAAAGAAAAAAAACTAAGAATACTATGATATATTTTCTCTTCATCTCAAACTAAAGTTAAAATCTTGTTTACGATATCCTCTGCTACTTCACTCTTCGATTTTAACTCAAATTTATCAATATTATTGTTTTTATCAATAATTGTGATCTTATTCGTGTCGGTTCCAAAACCTGCACCTTTATCATTCAGGGAGTTTAAAACAATCAAATCCAGATTTTTCCTTTTCAACTTCCCCCTGGCGTTTTCGATCTCGTTGTCTGTTTCCAAAGCAAATCCGCAAAGAATCTGATCAAGTTTTTTAATCTTACCCAGTTCCATCGCAATATCTTTTGTAGGTTTCAAATTAAGGTGCATATCCTCTTTCTCACGCTTGATTTTACTACTTAATGTAATTTCGGGCGAAAAATCGGCTACTGCAGCAGATAAAATTGCAATATCACAAGAATTAAAATGATCCATGGCTGTCTGGTACATCTCCTGGGCAGTGTGCACAGGCAGGACAAGAATATTTTTATGTTGAAGAGTAATGTTAACAGGACCGCTTATTAAAATTACTTCAGCACCCATATTTGCACAGGCCTCAGCAATGGCATAACCCATTTTCCCCGTGGAATAATTACCAATAAATCGCACCGGATCGATAGGCTCGAAGGTCGGTCCTGCAGTAATTAATATCTTTTTAGATTTTAATTTTTTTTTTTGCTGAAATAATCGGCTACAAGTTCCAGAATTGTTTCAGGCTCCGACATTCGTCCTTTGCCCGACAATCCGCTTGCAAGTTCTCCTGTTTCAGGTTCTATAAGAACATTCCCATAAGACTGAAGCATCTTTATATTAGCTTGAGTTGACGGGTGTTTATACATATCTAGATCCATAGCAGGAGCAAAGAATACAGGACATTTTGCAGAAAGATAGGTGGCCACCAAAAGATTGTCGGCATTACCATTCACCATCTTGGCCATGGTATTGGCTGTTAAAGGTGAAATAATAAATAAATCGGGCCATGATCCCATTTCAACATGAGAATTCCAGCTTCCGTTCTGGTCTGAAAACTCACTGTAAACAGGATAATTTGAAAGAACGGAAAGTGTTGTTTTGGTTACAAAATTTGAGGCATAAGGAGAGAGTATAACTCTCACCTCAGCACCTTCCTTAATGAAGAGACGAAGGAGTGTAACAGCTTTAAAAGCGGCTATACTTCCGGTGATACCGAGAAGTATTTTTTTTCCTTCAAGTTGCATGCAATTTAGTTTTCGTCTTCTAATATTTCTAATTCAGGATCACTAAGATTATTATCAGGTAAACGATAATAAACCTCATCATTCAGAAATTCCTGCAGAGCCATTAAACCTGGTTTTGGAAGTCTTTCATAAAACCGGGAAATCTCAATTTGTTCCCTGTTTTCAAAAACTTCTTCCAGATTATCAGTATAATAAGCGAACTCTTCAAGTTTTCTGCTTAGCTCTTGTTTTATTTCAACACTAATTTGATTAGCTCTTTTGGCTGTAATTACAATAGACTCATAAATGTTATCTGTTTTCGCATCAATTGTTTGAAGATCAAGGGTAATTGTACTACCCGGAGCTGAGCTTTTCTTATAATCTATCATGTATTTATTTAATTAATTAATTTCTAAACCTAAAATAAGCATTGAGTTTTCATATATCTGTTTTGCTTCCTTGGCGAACTGTCCTTCTTTAAATTCAGCAACAAATGAATAATATTCATCGACTGCATCCTGGTACCTCTCACGCTGCTTTTCTAACACACTATTTTCAGCAAGCAGATAATTTGACTGTAATATCAGGAACATCAGTTCTTCCCTGTGATTGGTTTCAGGAAAGTCATTTAAACTATTCCTCAACGCAACTATGGCAGCTTTATATAAACCGCGATCATAATACAATCTCGCGTTTAAATACGACTTCTCTACAAGTTTTTCCCTCATTTCAGAGATAATTCTAAGGCATTCTTCCCTTTTATCAGTCCCTTTATAATTAATCAGATACAAGCTGAAAGCGTTAATGGCTTTGTAGGTATAATCCTGATCCAGACTAGGACGGGGAGACAGTTTGTAAAAACAATATGCGTTGAGGTAACTTGCTTCCTCAGCAAACTCTGAATTTTTATAGGTGACAGACAATTCACCAAAATAATGACCGGCCAACACATAATCTTTTGAATAATAATATGACATTGCCCTGTAAAAGTTAATGGTATCGGCCTTTGTTGTACCCCGATAAACATTCGCAATTTGCTCAAAAATAGTGGCTGATCTGACATAATCTTCCTTCTCAAAATACTCGAAGGCCTTGTCATACTTCAAGGCATAATCGGAGCTTTTAAGCAATTTCTCATATTCACCACAAGAAGCAAGAAAGATAAATACTACAAACAAATAAAATATACTCTTTTTCATTTTTTAAAAATGTTGTGCAAAATTACTATAATATAAGGAAATAGGAAACTTTTGATCATATTTTTTAAACTAAACGAATAAATGCATGAAAATATTACTTTATTTGGCGACTGCTAAAAAAAAACTAATTTTGCATTCAATCTAACTTAATTAATTACACCGTGGATATATTTGATAAAATTCAAAAGAACAAAGGTCCTTTAGGGCAGTACAAAGAACATGCTCATGGGTATTTTACCTTCCCAAAACTTGAGGGTGAAATTGGCCCCAAAATGAAGTTTAAAGGCAAAGAAGTACTAAACTGGAGTCTAAACAATTACATTGGTCTTGCTAATCACCCTGATGTAAGAAAAGCAGATGCCGAAGCAGCCGCAAAATATGGAATGGCATATCCTATGGGAGCCCGGATGATGTCGGGACAGACAAAGTATCATGAAGAGCTTGAAACAAGACTGGCAAAGCACGTGGGTAAAGAAGCCGGTTATTTGTTAAACTATGGCTATCAGGGTATGGTTTCTGTTATCGATTCTTTAGTTGACCGGAAAGACGTAATAGTGTATGATTCTGATTCTCACGCCTGTATTCTTGATGCTTTAAGAATGCATATTGGAAAAAGATATGTTTACGCTCATAATCAAATTGACAAGCTTGAAAGAGAATTAGGTAGGGCTACAAAACTTGCTGAAAAAACAGGTGGCGGAATTTGTGTGATTACAGAAGGTGTTTTTGGTATGGTTGGTGACCTGGGTAAATTGGATGAAATTGTTGCACTGAAGAAAAAATTTAATTTCAGGCTAATTGTCGACGATGCACATGGTTTTGGCACTATGGGAGCAACCGGCGCCGGAACAGGCGAACATTTTGGTGTGCAGGATGATATTGATGTATATTTTTCAACTTTTGCAAAATCTATGGCCGGTATTGGTGGATTCGTTGCCTCAAGTAAAGATGTAATCGATTTCCTTGCATATAATATGAGATCTCAGATTTATGCCAAGTCCTTGCCAATGCCTATGACCATTGGAGCATTAAAAAGACTCGACATGCTGCAATCCATGCCTGAGCTCAGAAAAAAACTTTGGACGGTTGTAAATGCCCTTCAAAAAGGTCTGGTTGAAAAAGGCTTTAATATTGGAGAATCAGGATCACCGGTTACCCCTGTTATACTTGAAGGTGGAATAGCTGAAGCAACAAATATTGTATATGATCTGAGAGAAAATTATTCTCTTTTCTGCTCAATGGTTGTGTATCCTGTAATTCCTAAAGGAATGATTCTCTTAAGGCTTATTCCCACAGCCGATCACACTCTGGAAGATGTGAAGTTTACAATAAATGCATTTACAGAAGTAGCTAAGAAATTAAAAGAAGGGAAATACAGCAAGGACAACATTGCTAAAGTTGAAGTTGAAAAGTAGAATATATTATTTAGTATGATATTAAAAAGAGCTTGTCCCTCAATGGAGACAAGCTCTTTTTTTATGAATGCTATGCAATTTCTTTAAATATTGAAACTATTTCAATTATTATATCAATCCTTCCTCCCCTAACCAGCGCTCTGTATCAATTGCTGCCTTGCAACCAGAACCTGCAGCGGTAACTGCCTGACGATACATATTATCCATTACATCTCCGCAGGCAAAAACACCCGGAACATTGGTCCTTGAAGTATTTGCAATGGTGTTTATATAACCTACCTCGTCGGTGTCGAGATAATCGGCAAATATATCAGAATTAGGCTTGTGTCCGATAGCAACAAAAAATCCTGCAACATCAATGCGCTTTTCTTCTCCTGTTTTTGTATTTTCAAGAATTACTCCCTCAACAGTTTTACTTCCCACCACTTCCTTAGGAACATTGTTCCACATTACTTCTATATTCTCTTTGGCCAACAGTCTGTCCTGCATAATTTTTGATCCCCTCAGTTCATCTCTTCGGTGGATAAGATATACCTTTCTGCAAATTCCGGAAAGATAAAGAGCTTCTTCCAGAGCCGTGTCTCCACCACCAACTACTGCCACATCCATACCTTTATAAAAGAAGCCGTCGCATGTGGCACATGCCGATACACCGTAGCCCATAAATGCCTTTTCCGATTCCAATCCAATATACTTCGCCGTTGCTCCGGTAGCTATAATCACCGATTCGGCTTCAATAGTAGTTTCTTCATCAATAACCACTTTAAAAGGTCTTTTGGAAAAATCGACCGATGTAGCCATTCCCCACCGGGTATCGGTACCAAATCGCTGAGCTTGTTTTTTGAAGTCCTCCATCATAACAGGTCCGGTTACCCCTTCAGGATACCCCGGATAATTTTCAACTTCAGTAGTAGTGGTTAATTGTCCGCCAATCTGCATACCTTCATACATTACCGGATTTAAATTGGCTCGCGCTGCGTAAATAGCTGCCGTATATCCGGCTGGACCAGAACCCAGGATTAAACATTTTACTTTCTCTTTGGCTTCACCAGAGTTATTCGTTTTCACAGTTTCTGAAGCTGCTGTATCCATTTTTTTTATGAAATCCATATTATAATTCGTTTTTAAATTTAAAATTGTCTGTAAGTAGTATAAGTACGCCTTACAAATTTCGGCATAATATTCAAGAATTATACCATTTATAAATTAAAAAATCCTGTCCCTTGAAAATTCGCGCGCAAGAGTTAAAAAGCTAGCTGAAAATCTTTTAATCGGAATTGAACCTAAGCTTAAAATGCTAATTTTGTGATGATTAAAATCGTTTTAAGGATAAATACGGAAACCATTTCAAAATATAAACAATTAAAACTCTGACAGAAAACTTGTGTGGTTAACCTGACAAATAGTCATTCTTACTATTTATTATAGAAGAGTCTTTTTTCTTTTATATCTTTAGAAATAATATATTTAATCAATAGTGTCCGGTAAAAATATGAGATTGCTTCGCTACGCTCGCAATGACAGGGTTTAAGTATGTGGCTTGGGAGGGGGTAGGTTTCCGGCGAAGCCGGAACCCGACCCCCTCCCAAGCCATAGTAAATTGACATTCAGAGTCATTGCGAGCGAAGCGCGGCAATCTTTTTAGGTTCTATAGGTTTTACCGGACAACAATTTTATTTTATCCATAAATTATATCAAAGAATGAGTAACTATTTAGGATTTGAGAAAGAACTTTCCGACCTCCTTTCAGAAATTGAACCTGTGGAGCTAAGCTCTGATACACAAATTCTGAAAGAACATTCATTCATTAAAGAAATACCGATTGTTGTTTCAGGTTCGGTAAAAGTTTATAAGACGGATGAAAGCGGAAAGGAAATCATTTTGTACCGGATATTACCCGGACAAAGTTGTATTCTTTCCATTGCTTCATGTCTGAACGACAAAGAAAGTAAAGCAAATGCCAAAATTGATGCGAATGCCAAACTTATTATTGTGCCTGGAAATCTTGTAAAAGAATGGATAGACAAATACCCCAGTTGGCGCAAATTTGTTCATAATTTGTATTATGAGAGACTTGAAGAGGTTCTTACCCTTGTCGATAATATTGCGTTTAAACAAGTCGACAGCCGTTTACTTCTAAAGTTACGTGAGCTTCAGTTATTGGAGGGAAATTCAATTAAAATAACCCATCAGGAACTGGCAAGCGAAATTGCTACCGCCCGGGAGGTAGTTTCAAGACTTCTGAAAAATCTTGAAATTCAGGGGAAAATAAAACTGGAAAGAGGCGAAATCCGTATTCTTCAAAAGCTCTGAATTGCCCGACCCACAGCAATTAACATGTAATTAACAACATACCAGTATTTTATGTGACCTGTGTCACACAGTATAATCATACCACTTCCCTACTTTTGATCAAATTCCATTTAATACACCTTCTGTTGCAGTATCTGAAGGAATTTGTTTTTCTCTTTATTAAGATATTTAGATCCGTTATTATTTTATATTCATTAAATATAAATCATTATGAAAACAACTTTTACACAAAAAAACACATTTATTAAAACTAGCTTGCTGGCTGTTGCAATGATTTCATCAGCTCAGTTTGCCCTTTCTCAGACTACCCACCAGGTAGCTGTAACTTCGAATTCTTATACTCCATCAACAATTACAATAAATGTAGGCGATAAGGTAGTTTGGACCAACACACAGGGAAATCATAATGTAAATGCCACCCAGGCCACCTTCCCTGCAAATCCTGAATCCTTTGGCAATTCAGTAAGTTCAGGCTGGACATTCGAGCATACTTTTCTTACAGCCGGAACCTATAACTATCAATGCGATCCTCATATCAACTTTGGCATGACAGGCATAGTGGAAGTTGTTGAAATTTCTACTGGGAACAGCTTTACGGAAATACCAGAGTCAGGAAAAGTTTTTGTATACCCAAATCCGGTCAACAGCGATTTAAATATTTCTTTCAGGGATCAGGATTTCAAATCGAACTCTGTAAATGTGTATTCAATTTCAGGTGCATTGCTAATGAATAAATCCTTCAATAAAGATTCTCAGAGCTTTATAAATCTGAGCCAACTGGATTCGGGTTTTTATATCATTGAAGTTTTGGGTGATACAACACGCGACAGAATTAAAATATTGAAACAATAGCCTCTTGATTTAAAATTTCAATTGTGACCTTCATCACAAACATTTGCTTCAATGTAATTTAACTTTGTGATATAAAAAGGCTGATTATCAGCGAAAAAAAAATAATACTAATCAATAACAATAACAAAAATGAAAAAGAACATTGGATCAGCAGACAAGGTAATCAGGATCGTGCTAGGTATTGGAATAATGGCAGCCGGCTTATATTTTAAATCATGGTGGGGTCTGGTTGGAATCGTTCCTCTGGCAACAGCCTTAATGGGAAGCTGCCCTTTATATCTTCCTTTTGGGATCAGGACACATCGTTCAAAGTCTGCATAAGCATTATCGGCAGCCGCATTAGCTGCTGATTATTTTTGAGTGGGTTAATCGGAAGGGATTTCAATAAATTCGTATAGACGAAAGTTGAAATCCCTTTTTCTTTTTAATATTTTATAGTCGTTGGGATATTACTTCAGCGATACATTCTGAGACCTTCTTAATATGCTCCCCTATATTAATTTCAATTAAATATGGTTTCCCTATATTTTTTGCAAAAGGCAAATCCAGTCTTTATCTGACTCTGATGGAGGAATACCCGGATGTACCATTTTACCTGCTTCACAAACCGATTCCGATCCATCTAGTAGTTCTCCTCCTAATCTGGGATTATACCACTTGATTTCAAACTTTCCCTCCACTCCTCTCAATTCCAGCTTTGCCTTTTCCTTCTCAGGTACATAAAGTGCATAAATTTCACCTTCTTTTGCAAAGCAAAAACCTTTATCAACCAATTCATTTCGGTTTTTCATCTCATCGAATGGCAGATAATTGTTGAAAAACTCCAAAGCATATCTGGTCTGATCCCAGAGAATATCTCTGGATCGCCAGTCTTCGCAATTCAGATCGGCATGAGGATATCTGTAACCAAAATACCATTCCACTCCTCCTCCACCCGCCATAAGATTTGCCCATAAAACATGTTCTCTGATAGTGTCGTGCAAAGGATCGAAAGAATCGGGTAATGCTCCTTTCCAGTGTTGACCAATCTCATCGATTGAAACAACCCAATTTTGAGATGATTCTTCCGACAATTTCAACCATTTTATAGTTTGACCGAATGAATTCACAGGATTCGCTTCCTGTAATGAAAGTCCGTTAATCGATTCATCTCCAATAAACTGAGAGATATAATTATTTCGTGGCGGATCCCATGAATGGCTGTGAACCACAATAAATGAGTTATATGGATTTATATCTTTTAAATAAGCAGCCATTTTTTTTGTATCCTCGGCAGTCTGACCGTAAGGTGACCAGTCAATCGGACCATGTTCCTCACCCAAATTCCATGTAATTCCTAAATGATGTGAAAAGCGTGCCACCAGTTCCCTCAGGTACAATTTTCGCTGTACATCGAGGTAACCGGCATCCAGCAAAAGTTCATTCTCAGTTTCCTGCAAAACTACGTGAAGCATCAAACCCAATTCATCCATGTGAGAAAAAACGATTTCCCATTGGTCGAGCTTGGAACAATCGAAGCGATAACGCTCATTTCTGTCGGTGTAGGGCCATACATCATCACCATCGCCCAAAATATTAAGAGTGAGAAAATAAACCGAATTCATTCCTTTGGATGCAAGATAATTAAGAGCACCTATCATTCCTTTCCCCCTGCCCTCTCTCCAGACAGGATCGCCATCATTCCAGTCATGAACATGCGAAGAATATGCATGCAAGCCCTGATTAGGCGCATCTTCTCCTTGTCTTTGTTTTGCATTCCCTCCATAGCTTGTTCCATCAAAATCCCTGTAGCCCAGAAAATTTTCAGGACTGTCGGCTCCACCTTTTAAAAAAGCTTTACCGCTTCCTTCAAAACGTAAATAATGACCGCCATCATAAATAATCCTGCCATTCGACCTAAAATCTTTGCCAACTTTGTCCGATTCACTAACTGTAAACCTACCTGAATATCCATCAAAACTTAATGATTTTCCTGCATCTGAGTCGTGAGAAACAGCAATATTTTCACCCTCCCTGAATACTATTTTATAGCTCCAGTCACCCGGCTTATTCGGACTAAAATGTATCTTCCAAACATTTCCCGATACGGCGCCTGACTCAGCAGCATTGCCGTCGGCAGCAAAGTATCCCGGAACTGTAAATGAATTGTCACCCAGTGAAAATATTGCCTCCAATCTATAGTTCAGAAAAGGATTGGGGTAAGAATTTTCAGAAACATCGGGCCCCGGAATCTGAATTGTAATTTTATGCCAGGTTTGCATCTCCCCTGTAATAATGATTTCATTTTTTGGTTTACAGGCATTAAAAAGAAATAAAGGAATTAGTAGAGCAATAATTTTTGTTTTCATAGGAAATATTTAAAACGTATTTGAATTGAAATGAATTAAGGAACAGGATTCATTCTCAGGTAATCAAGCATTAAAACTATATCGAATTCAGGAATTTTATATTGAAGCAGATAAATCTTGTCTTCTTCCATCTCACTTGCGAACCATTTTAGATTATTATTGGCTTTTTGGATACTTAAACGATAATTATCGATGGCTTTCTTCTTATCTCCCATAGCCCAGTATACATGACCAATATTCATAAAATCATTACGATTTCCCTCTTTACTGATAACTTTTTTGAAATATTTTTCTGCATTTTCAGGCTTTCCCAACACAAAGGAGCACCAGGCAATAGGTCGGTGAACCTTAATATTATCAGGGGCAAGATACTCTACTTTAAAGAAGTATTTCAGGGCTTCTTCAAAATTTTTACTGTCCATATACACCTGTCCCAGAGAAGATTGAATAAAAAGATTTTCCGGATCTATTTTTTCAGAATCAAGATAATGTTTAATAGCCTCATCATTTTGGCCCAGTTTGCGGTAACAATAGGCAATTTTATTTAGCAACCATGATCGCGGTTCAGAAACCAGCTCAGCCTTTTTGTAATAAAGCAGGGCTTCTTCAAAATTCCCAATACGCTGGTAACAATAGGCAGTTTTTTCAGCCAATTCATGACTGCGATTATCCCTCTCCAGACTTAAAAACACATTTATTGCTTCAGCAAAATGATTTTTTTCAAAATAAAATTCTCCTATATTTCTGATTATTTGCGGATTATCAACCATTTGACTAAAGAAAGTCTTATTATGAAAGTCTAAAGGAAGGTTGAAAATATCGTCGAATTCTTTTTTTGAAGGATGCAATCTGAAAAACCGGTACAGATCCTGGATGTATTGAATAATCACAGAACGGTTCCTCATTTCAGCATAGAGAATCTCATCGTCGCTTCCCATCTCATTCATGGCATTCAGTTCCATATTAAAAAGTTCCACCATCATCGATTTCTGGATGGAAGGCAAATGCTTCACATTGAGACAAAAAGAATACTTATCCGAATTACACAAAAATCTGGTTTTTTCCAGACCTTCCATAAAAGATGAGCTGTCGAAACCCTCCTTGATATCGTTAAAACTATCCTTAAACAATGTGTTTTCCTTATAAAATGGGAGGAACCAGTTTGCTGTTTCATCGAAAAAATCAAAACGTTTCAGCATAGCAAAAGCCGACATAAATACATCGGAACCTTCCAACTGTAAATTCGAAAACTCCTCCATTTTATTATAAAGATCGGGGGCATCCTCGAAAACAGTTTCCCAGTCGGGGTTCTTATCCTCAAGCAACTTTTCAGATAAGAGCTCCTTTAAGTCCAGTTTGTCTTCAAGTTTACTTCTCATCTTCATTATATCGGGCATAAAGTCTTCCTTGATCTTTTCTGCAATCTTTTCCGTTTCACGCGCCCTCAGAAATTGAATTACAATAGCTTCGATGGTTTTATTCCACTTATTATCGGATTGATAGGATTTAATTCTCTGCAAAATCTCCGGATAGAGATGAATACGTTGGTCATGAACGAAAAGGGCAATAAGAATTCCGATAAGAGCCCTTTGCCAAATCTGATGTTCATCCTTCATGTAAAATTCAAACAATAAATTGATCTTCTCAATATCAAAATGTCTTAATAAAGATAAAGTTAATCCGCTAACGACCAGGCTCTTATAGTACCATGGAAGAAATTCATTTTCAACTACCTTTTTAACCAGTCCAATTTGATTATTGTTAAGCTTATCGCTCAACCACAGGGATGAAAAAAGTTTATAGATACTGCCTCTTCCTCCCGATGATACCTGCTTTTCCGATTGATTCTGAAAATCCTCTTTCAACAACTTCTCAACTTCCTTCTCCAGACTAACCTGGTTGATCCATGCATCTGCCTCCTCCTCAGTCTGATCACTTCTCCAACCCGGCTTTCTATACAAACGATAATAGCCCAGAAGATTAAACTGCACTATAAGCTCTTCCTTGAGCTCATCGGCAAGTTCCAGTAAAGACTTTACCAAACGGAAATACACCTTATCCTTCTCCGGATCATCGCCCAATTCAAAGGAGTATTTAAGTATATTCTGATAGGTTTCGATATTTTTATTCAGGCGATTTCTGAAATCAATATTTCGGCAGTTATCGGCTAATCTGGATAAAGCCACAAAAGACTCTGCGATCCTCCTGTCAGAAATCATAGCCAAAACCATTTTGTATTCTTCTATTAATTCTTTATATAACATTTGACAACAATTTTGCTTTAAGCAAAGATAGTGAAAGCGAATGAAAAGCGCTATTAAGATAAAAAATCATAAATCAAATCAGCAAGAAACCTGAGTCTGTTCCTATATATTGAATTTTAAGATCATGAAGTTTAACTTTGTGAATGTGTAATTAAGAAATACCTTGTATAAGATTTTGACAATTAAATTAAAAGGTTCAAACAAATTTGTTTATTATTGGAAAGAGAATATCTGTTTTATAACCAATATTGCACAGATGTTCTACAATGTGTTTAATGTTCAGAAATAATTTTAAATAAAATAGAAAAATGAAAAAAATACTCTCAGTTTTTGTAATTCTCCCGCTTATGTCGACAGCATTCTTTTCTTGTATTGACAGTGAAAAGAGAAATAGTGCCGCTTACCCTAAAAATGATTCAAACCTCTCCATGAGCGAAGATGATTACATCCCTGAACCTGTTCAGGATTGGAATTTAATATGGTCGGATGAGTTTAATGCAGATACGATAGATAAAAATAACTGGAATTTTCAGGTTGAGGAGCCGGGCCGCTTCAATGATGAGTGGCAAGCCTATACAAACAGCAGTGAAAATGCCTATATTGAAGATGGATGCCTTGTAATAAAAGCTGTTCACGAAAGCGATGTGCATGCTATGGGTCAATATACCTCGGCGAGAATTCACACAGCCAAAAAACAGACCTGGAAATACGGCAGGATTGCTGCACGAATTAAACTTCCATTTGGTAATGGTATTTGGCCAGCCTTTTGGATGCTGGGTGCAAATATCGACGAAAATGGAGGTGATACCCCATGGCCGCAATCTGGTGAGATTGATATATTGGAATTATACGGTTCCAGAAATGATTCGGTGGTTGAAGCCAATATTCATTATGCTGATGAATCAGGTTCGCATGCAAGCATGGGTGCCGTTTCTTTTAAATCGCAGGAAGGCAGGTTTGCTGATGCATTTCATATATTTGAATTGGAGTGGGATGAAAACAGAGTAGCATGGTTTGTTGATGGGGCTGAATATGCTTCCATGTCAATTACAAGCGATGAAATGTCAGAATTTCATGAAGAATTCTTTATTCTTCTGAATGTTGCGGTAGGAAGTAAATGGGCAGGCCGGCCCGACTCCCTCAGCGTGTTTCCTCAATATATGTATGTTGACTGGGTAAAGGTTTTTAAGAAAAAGGAATAAGATTATTATATGAAAACAAGCTATAATCATACCCACAGCTCAGGATTTTTATTCTCAGCAGCTTCAATAATATTTCTTGCTCTATTACTTAGCTGTTCTCACAAACCACCACAGGAAAAAGGAAATTTCGAAAGTTCTGATTTAGTAGAGTTGGTAAAATTGGATTCAAGTTTCCATCTGGATATCAGGTATGCTACAAACAATAATTTTACCGGGCGACCTGTCTATACCGAGGCCAGAGCATTTTTACAAAGACCTGCAGCCGAAGCTTTAGTAAAAGTAAATAAGGAACTAAAAAATTACGGATATGGCCTTCTCATTTTTGATGCTTACCGTCCATGGAGTGTTACTAAATTATTCTGGGATATCACGCCTCGTGAAAATAAAAAATTTGTTGCCAATCCCAAAAAGGGTTCGAGACATAACAGAGCTTGTGCCGTTGACGTGAGCTTGTACGAACTAAATACTGGCAAAGTAGCGCAAATGACCGGACAATATGATGAAATGAGTGAACGCTCCTATTCAAATTATACCGGAGGAACTGAAGAACAGTGTAAGAATCGTGATTTGCTAATAAGCATAATGGAGGAAAATGGTTTTACAGTATATGAATATGAATGGTGGCATTTTGATTATCAGGGATGGGAAAAATACCGTATTCAGGATATTCAGTTTTCGGAAATAAAGTAAAGCTATTCTAGTGCATAAAATTGATACTCTTGTTTACAGGAAATTGAAATTTTGTAATAAACTTTATTACTTGTGTAAAATTAGTGGATCGCTTTGAAACTTATTCTGATAGTTATGGTTTAAGTTCTTACAGGGAAGATCTTTCAACCCTTAAAAAATTAAACTAAAATTGATATGAAAAATGAGAAATTGTATAGCTATCTATAAAAATCTGCTCCAGATTGTTTGTGTATGAAAGCATAAAACTTTACCTTCAGATATTTGTATATTTTAAATAAATGAAGTCTGGTAAAAAAATAAGGTTGATGATTGTTAGGCTACACTTTTGATTTTAAATATGATAATCAGGGAAATACTTAGGGTACAGGGGATTGTATTAAAACTTATACCAGATTAGAAAATTATGAAAGAATCATTTTTAATCGAGTTATTGCAAAACACCGCCATTTTATTGGCCTTTGCAATGCTGTATGAGAATTTCTGGATAAAGGATGATGATTATAAGAGTACAGGTAAGAAAATTATCATTGGATTAATATTGAGTGGAATTGGCGTTGTATTAATGTTTACGCCATGGTCATGGGTTCCGGGTATAGTATTCGATACCCGTTCGGTAATGATATCCATATCAGGTTTATTTTTTGGTACTCTTCCTACCATTATTACTATGGTAATTACAAGTGCTGTAAGATTGATGATAGGCGGGGATGGTCAATGGATGGGTATTGCAGTAATTATTTCATCTGGTAC
>JAIOZM010000084.1 GCA_021740585.1 Bacteroidales bacterium | reverse complement strand
ATTTGCATTTAATTACTTATCTGCACCCTACGGTATGTCTGTCGGATTTTGTACGTGAAATAAAACGTTCAAGTCACAATTGGATGATGGAGAAGAAGGACTGTTTTAAATCTTTTCCGGGTTGGCAGGTTGGTTATGGTGGATTTACATATTCTACATCAAGTAAAAAAACCTGATAAGATATGTTGAGAATCAAGCTGAACATCATAAAAAGCAGACATTTCAGGAGGAATTGATTGGTTTGCTGGAGGAACATGGGATTGAATATGATATTAAATATTTGTTTGTTTGAATAGCAATAATGCAAGCCCTCCGGGCTTGTGGGGAATTCTTATGTCTTATGCCCCGGGTGTGACCGGGGCTAATCTAATGTTACCGCTCCGCGGTATTGGGTATTGTTATGTATAATCCCCGGGTGTGACCGGGGCTAATCTAATGGTACCACTCCGTGGTATTGGCTATTGTTATGTATAATCCCCGGGGGGGTGACAGGGGTTAATCTAATGTTACCGCTCCGCGGTATTGGGTATTGTTATGTATTATCCCCGGGTGTGACCGGGGCTAATCTAATGTTACCGCTCCGCGGTATTGGGCTTACCATCATTATGATATTCAAAAAAAAGAACTCCACCTCATAATACGAGAGAGTCCTTTTTATATTTTAAATGCGTATTTCTATGACTGCGCCTCCAAGCATTCAGGCTAAGCAATCAAGAGTCGGGTTGGATTTTCTAATAGACACCAACCTTAAACTCTTCAAATTTCATATCAGTGTCAATAAACACTAATGAATCATTTACCTGAAAGGTATTTCCTCCATCTTCAAATGTATAATCTAAGTAGATGGTACGATGCTTATAGTCGGTATAACTCTCTGCCTCAGCATCTTCCTTAGTATAGAATTTACCAGATCCGGCAACAACTACAGTCGTAGAATCAAATCGTGAAACAGTCATATTTTGTGCGGTCTCATCAAATGATAAGAGCATCCTATATTTACCGTTTCTATTTACTCCTCCAACAACCGGCATACTACACTGATCTAAGGAGCGCGTTGTAAGTTTTACCATATCGTTATCAATAAGGAAGCGCTTTGAATAGGATATAGTATCATTTGGTACAACAGTGGTATTGATGCTTTGTCCTCTTAATAAATAAACACCATGAAGCGTATTAATATACTTAACAGCAAACAAAGTATAATCTTTAGGTACAACAGTCCAATCGGCCGCTATTCGTCTGTCGGGTGAAACTACTGTGGAACTTCCTTCTCCACTGAGAATAGAATCTCCAAAGGCGTCTGTTATTATCAAAGGAATAACATATTTTAAGCCGATTGCATCGGGATCTTCAAAAAAGGCATCCTTTAACTCTACTCTCATTTTTCCGAAAAAGCTTCCTTTAGGAATTGTAATTTTATCGAAGGTAGCTGTGTAGTATTCCTGAGGCAATATTTCCAGCAATTTCCCAGAATTTTCATCCATAATATTTTGTGCTAATTCCGGGGCATATTCTATGGCTACTTCTCTATCTCTTTCATTACTATACATACCCCCGATTGATACACCTATGCTAAATGCATGATCCCTGTCAATTGAATTATCCCCCACTACTTCATCGCCCAGCATTATTGTTCGAATTGGTGTTTGATATGGGAAATAAACAGCTTGAAATTCGAAGTCATCGAAATTTATATCCCGATTCTCACAGCCTATAGCAAGAATAAGTACGCTTATTAAGAATAATATCTTTTTCATTTTATCTTAGTTTAAATAATACTATTTACTACCAGCCCGCATTTTGAATTATGGGGTATTTTATTGTCTCAGAATATGGAATTGGCCCATAAATTTGGTAATCGAGAAAATCTCGCTTTTCAACTTCAAAATAGGTATATGTAGTTCCATCCTCCGACACTTGTACACCGTTTACAGGCTTCTTCATCTCATCAATCATATTCCATCTCCTTAAATCCCAAAAGCGTTGTTCTTCAAAACACAATTCAATTCTACGTTCATTTCGAATAAAATCTCTCATAGCATATTTGTCTGCTAATCCGTTTACATAAGCATTGGAAGTAATCCCAACCCTGCTGCGAAGCGCATTCATAACCGATCGCGCAGACATACCGCCGTATAGAGCATCAGGACCTCCAGCTTCATTAGCTGCTTCAGCGAACATTAACAGTGCCTCTGTGTAGCGAACATAAGTGTAATAATGCATCCCACTTGAATTAACTTTAGGATCCAAATTTACATTATCTGTATTCATAAATTTTCTCAAATAATATCCTGTTTTTGTTGAATAATCATTTGAGCTCCCTACTGCGTCTACATTCTCGGAAGTCGAATTAGGTTTTGTATTAAAAGTAGTAGTGACACCTCCTACCTTAAATGAAGAACCATTGTAAATGATGTACTTAGCCAATCTCGGATCTCTTCCCGAATAAGGATTACTTGAATTAAGCTTGTCCTCTGTAACTGGAGTTCCGTCTAACATCGGAAATGCATTAACCAGATCCTGAGTTGGATTAGTATATCCTCTGCCCGATAAAGAAGGAGGATAATTCTGCTGTTCCCACGACTGACTTGGATTTTGTTTGCTTGAATACCAAATAACTTCCCGATTATTTAGTGTATGATCTGCTACTACCGGATTGTTATAAAAATCTAAAAGAGCTGAATTTGCAGGTGTGACGGAAGTTAACAGTCCGTTAAGAACGAGTACGAATGCAGCCGGCATTATAGCGGTTGTGTATGTGTATGTACCATCAGAATAGGCAGGACTGGCAGCGTATAAAAGCGTTTTAGCCTTAATAAACCTGGCAGTTAATCCATTTATTCTGTTTGTGTTTCTGGCACCCATAGCCCTGTCTCTTTCCGGATTATCAGTATCTGACCACCTGGTGGGTAAATATTTAATAGCGGTGTCACAATCAGCAACAATAAATGCTACAAGATCGTTGAAACTGGCACGCTGGATCTCATAGTCGACCGGTGAATTTATTTCTAAAATTGTATCAATGATTGGTACGCCAAGCATCTCTCCATCTGTTCCCCTGCCAGCATGAGCCTGAAGTAAATTAAAGTAGTTCCATGCTCGCAAAGCTAAAGCTTCAGCTCTCAATTTTACAGCAAAAAGAGAATCGGATACTTCATTCTCCCAATACCATTTAACACCTTCCATCTCTGTTAAAAAAGTATTAATATAAAAAATACTTTCGTAGGATGAATTCCAAACACTAAATGGATTTGAGTTTGATGTCCATCCTCCTGAAACAACAGCCTTTATGCTACTCGACGGATCGTTGTTTACAGCCTCATCGCTGGCATAGGCTAAAGGGAATGTAGAATGTGACGTGGGTAAGCTACGATAAGCATTCATAAGCAAACCTTCTGTATAGGTCATCACTGAATTCAGGTCCTCTATATCATACACATTATCATCTTCAGGTTCCAGTACCTCACAGCCGGCAAAGCAAATTAAGATAATTATTGCCAATAGTTGATATTTAAATATTTTCATATTTCTAATTTTTTAAATTAAAATGACGACACCAATCCAACAGACATACCCATTGTTCTGGGAGCACCTCCCGGATTGATCTCTGTGTATTTTTTATTCTTACCTGTAATTACTAAATTATTCGCTCTCAGATAAACCCTTGAATTTTTTATAAATTCTAACTTTCCAATCCCGTTGAAATGATATGTAATCTGCATTGTAGGGACAACAAATGTATTGTTTTTAAATACCCAGAAATCTGAATTTCGATCGTTGTGATTTCCATCTGTTGTGGTCAGGCGGGGGTGGCTTGCATTTACATCTTTATTATCAGGTCCGTATGCATCATTTACCATATCTGAGTACTTACTATTCCCAAAAACGCGGAAATAACTTCCTGAACGATAACTATAGTCGCCCAACTGCCCAATTCCGATCGCATAGAATTCAATATTTTTGAATTTTACATCAAGGAAAACTGAATATTGAGTACGGGTGCTTTGACCAATAATTCTGTTATCCAGGAAATTGATAATCTGATCATCGTTTTGATCCAGGTATTTAATATCTCCGGGATAAACAGAGCCAAAAGTTGGTACAGGCAGTCCGTCAATGAGGGTACCATCCGGATTGAAATCTGCCTCACTATAAAGGCCATCCGTCTTTAACCCCCACATTGCATCTGTTGGCGTTCCTTCCCGCATATAATCGGCATCCAGACCATCATAATAAGCTTCTTCTCTTTTGGTAATTTTTGGAGTGCTGTTAAGCATATTACTTCCGGCTGTAATGGAAAAATCACTATTTATTTTGAAAGTATAATCCAGCCCTACTTCAGCTCCAGTCCTCATATCACTATTATAATTCTCTTTAATAAGGTTGTAAAATCCAAGAATCTGAGGATAAGTATTTGACATCGTGGTTATATTTCCAATAGATTCGCTGTTAAAATAGCTTACACTAAGATTCAACGATTTATTCAGGAGTGATGCATCTATACCAACCGTAAGATCTTTTCTGCTTTGTAAAAAAATATCATTCGGCATGGAGGTGAAAACGGTTTCTGCATTCCTTGCTATGCGATTTTGGTAATAGAAACTGGCTCCTCTAACAAATGTACTTTTGTAAGCATAGTAATCATCCCAGTCATCATTTTTCGAAATACCGTAGCTGGACCGAATTTTCAAATAATCGATAAAAGAGACATCAGACATAAAGTTTTCTTCCGATAGAATCCATCCTATACCAACAGATGGCGCCTTCTCGATTCTCTGACCTTCCATAAGCTTTCTGCTTCCTATACCCATAAGTGATCCCTCTAAAGTATATTTTTTCTTATACATATAGTTGGCATAAATCCCTGTATGAAAAACAACATTTTTTTGCAATTCATCTTCCAATGTAAGGGTATTGTTGTAAACTAGCGTATTTAAAGATATAGCATGATCGCCAAATGAGCGATTATAATTCATTGTTCCATAATAAGATACTCCTCTGAAAAAGTCAGAATTTCCATTGTTTACGTAGTATTTGTTTGCTGCTTTATCAATACCCCAAACTTTCACAGAATCGACTCCTCCTGTACCATTAAATATTGGCTCATACACTGCAAAATCAGGATCCTGATTGGTAAACAAACTATTAAAGAAATTCATTCCGCCGTACATGCTTGCAGAAAGACCTTTTGTAATGAAACTCATGTCTAAATTGAGTTTTCCGCTAAACTGAATATCCCTTTCCATGAGTTTCTTTACCCCATTCTGAACATAGTTGCCATATACATTATTAAGAAAAGAAGAATTCCCTCCCAACACTTTACCATTTACCAGATTAGCCTCAGACAAAACGAAATCTCTCACAGCATCACTGGTGATTACATTGGGATCCCACAATACCGGATAGTTGTTTGGTAATTCGGTTGAGGCCATTGACCAGTAACTCCCCGCATTAGGCTGAGCATTGAATGAAAGTCGTGCCGTAGCATCCAAACTCATATCCATATACTTATTGATATTAAAATCTAAATTACCTCTGAAATTCATTGAGTTGGTAACATCGGGCTGAGAAGTATTCAGCCAGCCCTTACTTTGTTTCCATCCGGTATTCACATAGTAGCGAACATCCTTGTTTCCGCCACTGACATCAGCAAAAACTTCGGCATCAGTAGTGTAATTTTTAATATATTCACTGGTATAAAAATCATTATCAGGATAAAGGATAGGATTTTCACCACTGCGGGTAGCCGCAATTTTTTCAGGAGAAAAAGTCGGAATAAAACCCTTATCCGATTTTGAAGCTATATAATCATTCATTTGTGCTTCAGTATACTTCTCCATATAATCGGCAGCTCCAAGATAATTAGGCAATGCTCGTGGAGTTGCTCCTCCAAATTCTCCAATAACGCGGAGCTTATGTTGCCCTGCCTTACCTCGTTTAGTATTTACAAGAATAACACCATTATCCCCTTGTGCACCATACATCGCTTTCGATAAAGCATCTTTTAATATCACAACAGATTCGATTTCCAGCATATTTAAACTATTCAGATAGAAACTTCCCTGCGGAATTCCATCCACTAAGATTACGCTGTTTCCTGTTCCCCAGATATTGGTTGAACCGTATACTCCGGGTACTTTCCCGCTAATTATATCCCCAAGATTAGTTCGTTGATCTCTTTGAAGCTCTTTCTCTACATCAATTACTGTAACAGGACTTGTAATATTCCCGGAAGGAGTTGTATAAAAAGCAAGATTTACTTCCTGCTCGTTGCTAATCGATAACAAAGTAGAATCCGGATATTCTCCATTTTCAATAATACTGACCTGAGAATATAGCACTTGTGATAATGAGCCCATCATTACCAGACAAATTAGCTGTATTTTTATTTTTTTTATCATCATATCATAAATTTAATAATTGATAGCTTACCAGCCCGGATTTTGTTCCCAATCGGTAGTAAATCTTGTAATTTTGGTTTCAAACGGCATCCAATAGTGTGGCTCCTTGAAAACGAACGCCAGCTTATTTACACGTTTTACTGTGGAATTATCAATAGCTTGTGAATTTCCAAGTAAATCAAAATTCATAGCTGTTAATTGCACTCCATCCTTCAGATGCGCTCTTTTCCAACGTCTGATGTCAAACCAATACACTCCTTCATAGGCCATCTCCACTGCTCTTTCATTTCTGTAAAGCAATCGAAAGGCAGGATCGTCAGCTAATTCGCAACTACCCGGTTGCGGATTATTTACATAAAATGGTAATACGACCGCTGCATCAGGCTGTCCGGCGCGACGCCTTACAACATTTACTGCATCTTCGGCAGTCATGCTGAGGCCTGCAGGAACCGTGGTATAACTCCCTGTACTTTCATATACCGCCTCTGCATATGTCAGGTAAATATCTGCCAATCGCAATAATGGGGTGGAATAAGTAGCTGCTCCAACATTATCTTTTGTCACACCATCCGCCATGAATTTCCTTATTGCATTACTGTTTAATGCTCCATCGGCATTTAATCCTGCAGTTGATAAATTCAAAGTAATATTATGGATGACATCACCATGAAAATAAAAAGTAAAGTCAAAACGATTATCTCTGCTATCCCATCTTTTTACCGGGTCGGTATCATAGGCAATATCATAGCGTGAGCCATCTTTCATTTCAAACTTATCAAGATACATTTGAGAACCTTGGGCTGCCTTTTCTCCGGTGAGCTGGTTTACTGCATAATTCCTGGCCTCCGATTGTCTAACAATATTAGCACCATATATATCGGTTGGCCTGTGAAATAAAACTTCTGGTGTCCCGGGTTGTGTTCCATCAAAAGTCGCAAACGCAGTTCGGAAATCGGCAAAGTTAGTTAGTCCGTCGGCATTCATAACTGGCATACCCGGGGGTTGAGTTCCTATCAGGGCTTTTGCTAATTGAATAGCCTCGTCGCATGCTACAGCACACCGGTCAAGCATATCTTTATCATAGTCAAGAACTCCGTTTGCCTGCTCGTTAAACAGCGGGCTAGCAGAAAATTGCAATGCTTTTGCTTTAAAGCCAAGTGCTGCCAGACTTGTTGGTCGCCCCCAATTAATATTTGGAGAAGGCCATACATCAGGCAAAAGTGTGGCAGCTTCATCAAAATCTTCAACAATTTTTTCGAAAACTGCCTGAACATCTCTGTAGGTTTTCCCACCCTTCTCGTAGGTCCAATGACGTTTCATATTTTGATTTTCAGAAGTGAAAACCGTGTCTAAATAAGGAATAGTACCAAATGCGCGTACAATTTCATAATGATAATAGGCTCTGAAAAAGAGAGCTTGCCCTTTTAACCAATCCCGTTGATCATCGGTGGCGTCAACCAAATATCCCGATTCCAATTTCTCAAGACACACGTTTGTGATTCTCACATTCTCAAAAAAGTGGCTATATAACCCGGCCTTAAATGCCTCTCGTTCATCAACGGCATAAATGCCCCGATTTAACAAAAGATAAAAATAGTCGCCAATATTACCACCGTAGACCGACTGACCCCTTGGTGACAGTGCCTCCCCACCGATTGAATGTGTTACTCTGGCTCCATGTCTGTTATAGTCGACCAGGTTTCGGACAAGTTGATCCTGAAATCCCTGAAAAGAACTATAGGACCCAAATACTTGTTCTTCTGAGATATCAGCTTCCAGAGGGATGTTCAGATAATCATCGCAACCGAACATCACCATTGCTATTAAAAATAATAGACTCTTTATATATATTTTTCGTATCATTTTATGATGTTTTTTATTGCATTGTTAAAATTGGATATTTAAGCCAAAATTGATTTGCTTTTTTGTTGGGTAATTTTTTCCCGGGGAATCCATTCCTACTCCATCGTCAGGCATTTTCGTCCACAAAAATAAATTTCTTCCGTTTACATAAAGCTTCACATTGTTCATTTGCACTTTCTTAGTTATGTTTTTAGGTAAGCTATAAGATAACTGAACAGATTGTAATCTTAAAAATGAACCATCATGCTTGGTCCACTCTCCAAGTGGAATATAAGTCTTTGAATCTCCCAATGCCAGCCCGGGATAAGTTGGATCAGTGTTGTTATATTGTGGTGACCAGGTCGCATTCATAATGGAGGTTGGGAAATAAAGGTTATCTGCCCAAAATAAATTGGGAGCTATATTTCGGGTAGTATTATAAGCCCCAAGAAAACGAACTACCAAATCAAATCCTTTAAAAGTACCTCCAAAATCAAATCCATAATTATTCTGGGGATAGGTTGGATAACCATAAGGGACTCTGTCGTCGGAGCTGTTATATTTCCCATCGCTGTTATAATCGAGCATGATAAGATCGCCCGGCATCAACATAGTCTGATTAGAAGCATCGGAAGCTCGTGTGCTACTATACAAATCGTCCCAGCTATTTATAAACCCGGTAGAAATACTAGTGGTTGTCTGACCAATTGGCTTTCCTTCAGGCTTTTGATGAGCCAACATCAGATCTGCAGATTCCTTATAGATAACTTCACTTCGCGCCATAGCCCACTTTCCGCTAGCCCACAGGTGAAGTTTGTTTCTAATCGAATGTCTGTAAGTAAGCTCAAATTCTGCGCCATGAGATTTTGCTTCACCTATGTTCGCTGCAGGTGCCGGCTTACCATATATTGGAGGAACCGTATTTTGCCTTTCATTCGATCCAATCAACATATCCCATCTGTATTCATTAAATATATCTGCGGTGAAGCTAACTCTGCTGCGAAGAGCATCAAATTCAAAACCCAAATTCTGCTTCCTGGCTTTTTCCCAATGTAAATCAGGATTTCCGGGATTTCCCTCACTATACTTAGGATACAGGGTATATGTATTTGGATATCCATAATGGGTGGCTCCGCTGTAACCAAAGCTATAATATTCCCATATAGTGGCATAAGGCCATTGCCCCCCGGCATCAACGTTATAGTTACCAACTTTTCCAATGGAATATCTTACTTTCAGTTTATCAATCCAATTGAAATTGTCTTTAATGAAATTTTCATTAGATAGTAACCAACCTGCAGCCACCGAAGGGAAAAAGTCAAACCTGTATTCAGGACCAAATTTTTCAGTTCCATTGTAAGCCCCATTAGATTCAAAGAAATAGCGTTCATCGTAGTTGTAGGTAATACGCGACACCCAGTCTTCTCGTTTTTCGGGCCATCCACTACCTCTTGTGGATTGATAGCGATTGAACATTGCCAGACCTGATACGCTATGTTTTCCAAAGGACCGACCATATCTTAGCTGTAATTCATAATATAAGCTACGTTCAGCGTCACCTACATCCACAGCCTCCGGACTATAGCTATTAGGTGTTTTTACCCAGCCAAATCCTTCATATCCTCCTGTTGGCACCTCGTAAAAAGTCCAATCATTCATGTTGGCCACTCCACCATCTAACATGTAAGTCTCGGTTTCGTAGTCATAGTATCCTCCTCTCAGGTAAAACTCCTTATTTATAGTTTTTAATATATGACCACTATCATTAATTCTTCTACCCTCATTCCGGAATGTGTTATCGAAGGCCAATTTTCCTGAAAATGATAAACCTTCTGTAATAAAGTCAAGTTTCTGATCTAAGGTATAGTCCATATTAATCAGGGTACGAGGATAAGATCTGTATCCCAAAAAATTAAGCCTTTCGTAAGGGTTTGAGGCTTTAAACCGCGCATCAGGGGCACCATATGCTCCATCTTCATACACTAAAATGGGCATATCGCCTGATTGAGAAGAAATACCGGCAAACAATCCTTCAAGAGAATTGTCAGAAGGTGCGGTTCTCAATCCATACATTCCGGAGAAATTTGCCTGCAGTTTGGTTGTTTTAGTAATATTAAAATCGAAATTCGATCTAACGTTAAACCTGTCGTACGAATATGATGGCACATAACCCTGACCCAGATCTTCCGAGTTCATAATATCACCAACATGGTTGTAACTGGCTGAAGCAAAATATTTCACACGGTCTGTTCCTCCACTGGCACTAATATTTACGCGGCTCGACTTTGTGAATTCCTTCAATAATACATCTTGCCAATCTAAATTCTGATATGCATAGGGATAGGTACCATCTCTATAATAGCCAATCTCATCATCAGCAAGATAAAGCTCGTCCCATATAGCGCTATTGAAACGACGGGTACGTTCAAGAGCATAGTTTCTGGCCATTGCGCTGGTAGGAATATCTTCAGTACCAATTAATTTTGAAGGAGTTTCAAAAGATGTCTCTGCTTCAATATTGAATTTTGCTTTTCCTTCAACACCTCTTTTTGTAGTAATAAGGATAACACCATTACCCCCCTTCATACCAAACACAGCTGTTGCAGACGCATCTTTCAAAACCGATATACTCTCAACTTCGTTAATGTCAATGTCATTCATAGGTCGTTCTACCCCGTCGACCAAAATAAGCGGAGCGGAGCTGTTCCATGTTGTTTTTCCCCGAATAAGTATTTCTGAAGGGGTGTAAATTTTTGTGCCGCTTTCAGAATCACCACCCGGCATTCCTGAAACAGAAAGTACTGTTACTCCCGGAATAACACCCGTAAGAGCATCTGTTAGGTTACTAACATTACCCTGAGTTTTAATATCCTCAGCGCTAGCTGTTGCAATTGCGCCAACAACGCTCGCTTTCTTTTGAGTGCCATAACCAATAACGACAAGGTCTTCAAGCTGTATTGCTTCTGGCTCGAGAGTAACAATGAGCTGATCTCTTAAATCCGTAATTTCAACAGTCTCGGTTTTGTATCCGATAAACTGGATTGTAATCTTTTGTCCAACTGACACATTAAGCTTAAATAAACCTTCAAGATTAGTAGAAGTTCCGGTGCTTGTTCCTTCAATTATAACAGTAGCAAAAGAGATTGCTTTTCCATTTTCATCAATAACCTTACCCTCAATGAGATTTTGTCCAAAACTCATGGTAGACGTTAACATGAAAATAGCAAACAGAGATAATAGTTTTTGCCAATGAATCATAGTTTTTAGATTTAAAGAAATATTAGTATTTGATCTTCATAGATTATTAAAAAATTTTGCAGTCAGCTGATAAACTAATTATCAATAACAATATATAGTAAGCTAAAAAAGATGTTATCGAGAAATAAAAATTGAATTTGCATATATATAATGTATAGTATGAAAACAAAGTACTCACTATTTTTAGTTTTGGTAGTAAACTTAAAATCCAACCGTGAATAATTAATATTATAAATATATTCTATTATGATTAATTAATCTTTAATATTGGATTAACAGAAACTGTTAAGGATATTAATTTATGATTTATTTTTTCGCCAGTTAGCAAGTCTTAGCATTTTTATTTGGTAACAAAAAAGTGGGCTCCAGATTTTCTTAGGAAATACAAGGTAGTTATTTCAATCATATTGAATAACAATCATGTAATTACTTCGTCCGTTTATTGTTTCCATAAGCACAAAATAAATCCTCTGTTCAATACCAGATAAATCAACTTCAGCCCTGAAATATTCAATATTAATGCCGCTTGCAATCATTTTTCTCTGGACAGAATCTATTTCATAACTAAACTCTGTTCCATTAGCATTTTCAATACAAAACAGACCTTGTGCTGAATTTGAATAAATTTTAAATAAACCCCTCTCTGTCCCAATTGTATATTGGGAAGAATAATTCGCATTTATCAGGATATTGAGTTTAGGTATATTAGCAGCCGACTCTTTACCGCTAAATTGAATGGTTTCACCCATCGCGCCCAGATCGCCCAGGGAGACAGAAATGGTTTTATCATCCGCCAACAACGATTTCACATAATCTGTGATAACCCACTCATAAACTAATCCGGCCGAAGAAATATCAACGTCTACCAATTCCTGTCAAGGAATCGGGTCATTTGCCCATTTCTTAAGATCTTCAGTCCAGTTATCACTCAATTCTGAGGCCGTTATATTGCTGGTCTTCGCTTTATTTGCATAAAGCTTTAAAGCAGCTTGTTAAACAGCTCCTGACAAATAATCGACTTGGCTCAAATCGAATTTAACCAGAGTAAATCTGAAAAATTCTTCAACATTTCCTTGTTTCACAACCAGATTAACATGGCTGCCAAAATTAATATTGAGTAGACTAAAATATCTAAAATATTTCCCGGCCTTTGATTAACTTATTTTGCAATTTATAACTTTAGCCATTCGCACAAAGGGAATGATTTGGAATTAGCTGTCAAGATTCGCCCTCGCGAACCGAATTCGTAAAATAATTTGTGCTCTGACCCGCCTCGATTGATCTGCTTATTCCAAAATGCTTTTTGAAATTGAATTGGCCATAATTTTTTTACCCTCATCATTTGGATGAATTCCATCTGGAAACAAATCTGACATATTGGTCATACTATTGTAAACATCAATAATCTCCAATCCATTCTTCTTAGCAATCTTAGTCACAATAGGAATGAGCTCAGTCTGAATTGTTGAATCACTAATATTCCAGGCACTGCTGTATGCCGGAGGTGGGGTACAAAGGAATATTTCCGGATTCGATTTCATGCTTAGCAAGGTATCGATCATCAGCTGGTAGTCGCGCTCAAAACTGTTTGCATTCCAGTTTTGTGTTTTAGAGTCGTTGGTACCCAGCATAATCACTACTATATCGGGCTGATAGACAAATACATTGTAGAGATCCTTTTGATACCAATAGGGTTTATCTCCATCGGTTTGCATGGTAGCGCCACTTTCACCACAATTTAAAACTTCATAATCCTGTCCCAATATCTGATCTAATTGAACCGGAAAGAATGCAGCCTCGCTATTTCCTCCTCCATTTGTAATACTGTCGCCAATACAGGCTACTTTAATATTACGCCCACAGGCAACAAACAGCACTGAAAAAACGAGAAGGACTAATGGATAGTTTTTCATATCAATAATTGCTTTTGAGATGGAAATTTTTCACTAATTTAACCATTTATCCTTTCCCTCCAATGTCATTCTGCAATTTTCTAATTCAGTGCATCCGGTAAAAATATAAGATTGCTTCGCTGCGCTTGAGAATAATAGTCTAAATACCCGCCAGAATGCACAGGTTAGATTGCAAATCAATTTTTCGAATAAACCTTCAGGTTCTTAATAAGACATACTGCAGTTTCTGGTCCGGTGCCTCGAAGCCGAAGAATTATTTTCCCAGCCTGATAGTATTCCGGATCATTTACTCTCAACACTTTCTTCTCATCAATAGCCAACCATAATTCTCCTTCTTTCATTCCTAACTCAATCTTAGAATATCTCCCTGACTTTATTATTTGTTTTTGATAGGCTGCCAGAGGCTCAGCGCCCGGATCGGGGTATTTACGAACAAATGGACCGGATTTATTGTGGGCTGCATTGTGAAAAGCAAACATATACATTTGGACATTGTCAAAAAGGTATTTGACATTGCCATCATAATCTGCGCCCAGATTCAATTCATAATCAGCACTATTATGAGCAGCCATTTCAACAATAAAGACCGTTGATGCATTTAAGGGCATCACATCAAAAGATACTTTTGTATTTTCGCCATAAGATTTGGGACTAACCAGCATATAACCAAGAGATCCCGGATTCTCATACATAACTGTTTGTCCGTGATTATTCTCAATGTCACCATTCCCAAAAGAATCCCATTCTTTCAGATCCTTAAATTCGAATGCTTCCATGGTATAATCCCTTTTTCCCGTATCACTTTTTACTGTTTGAGCATTTACAGGAAGCCCCAAAATGATTGAAAAAAGACTAAGAAAAGAAAATATTACGGAATTACTCATTGCTTTACTTTTTTGAGAATACTAATAACATAATTTTCTATGGCCCGGGATGCTGCTCTCGCGAAGATTTCAGATATATCTTCTAAAATTCTTACAGAATATCACATCTTAAGCTCTCCTTCAAATATACAGCGCAGATGCACTTTTTGCAGATATTATTTCAACAAGGAATGAATAGAATCTTAAAACCTTAATCCACCCAAAGAACAGGCTGCCGAATCCAGAAATTTCTTAATACCTCTTCAACAGTTGGGTCGGGTTCAAGAGTTTTCCATAATTCTATATATTCAGGGTGACCCAGAGCCAATCCGCCGAAAAGCAAAAAAGGATGTCTGACCGGCCAGTCTTCAAAATACATCACATCCGGATCCAAAGGCCAGCTTGACTTATCCTTCATAAATGGATACATATATGCAATACCAAGTCCGATACTGAGACTATCTTCACTTTCGTATGTCCATAACTGATCTTCAGGAACAGATAGAATCTGGCAAACCATTGCCATCGCTTCAAGGTTAAACAATGAATAACCGTATGGTTTTGTCCTACCCAATTCTCTTGGAAAACTACCATCTTTTGCCATCTGGCCGGGCAGAAGAGTATTTCTATAGAAATCCCGGCAAAAAGCGAGTTGCTTCTGGTCATCAACAAGACTGGCAAATGCTCCTACCTGAACAGTCCAGCATGTACTGTGATTATTTCCATTATCCCTTTCTGCAATTCCAAATTCATGTGTTGTCATCCAGTCTAAATAAGAAACAAACCATTCTTTAATTCCCGACAAATCGCTTCCCGACAAATATCCCAGTTGAGTCAACACCTCAATGGCCTTAGCAACCTCAGTAAGATGTAAAGTATCGATGATCCCAATTCCACGACCTGTAACAATCCCTTTAATAGCCTGAGCATACAGGAGATTTGGGCTCATCATTGTTTCTTTATCTGAAAACCAAGCCTTAAGATGCCTGACAGCATGGGCAGCATATTTTTCTTCTCCGGTAATTTTATAGGCAGCCACGAGAGTTGGCACCCAAATACTCATATTTCGCATCGCTTTTCTATGAGCTACAAAATTATTGGGATTTGTAAGACCATCTCTTCTTATGTATGGTCCTTCCGGGTTTTCCGGATCCGGCCACCAGTAGTCCCCTTCCGAATAAAAATCATGAATTCCACCCATACTTCGATCACAATGAAAAGAAGTTACCGTTACTGGTTCTTCTAATAAATAAAGTTCTGCAGCATCAGTCATTATTTCAAACCAAACTCTTTTCGGTATCTGGCTGGTGAAAATCCGGTATTTTGCTTAAATATTTTTGAAAAATGATAGCGGTCAGCAAATCCGGTTTTCGTAGCTACTATTTCAATGGAGTAATCAAAGTGGTGCAAAAATACACAGGCTTTATCTATCCGCTTCTTTTTAACATAGCGTTGAGGAGATATCCCCAATTCCTCTGTAAAAAGCCGGGTAAAGGAGTTGGTTGCCATCCGGGCTTTTTCAGCCAAAACATGGTTAGATAAATCCGTACTCACATTGTTTTCAATGTAACTGAGCACATTAATAATTCGGTAGTCATTCGACATTAAATCCCAATTTGAAACCGGAATTTTAGATAATAAATCACCAATAAGAGATTGAATTGCCAAAAGAGTGTGAAAGTTAAACTGTGCATATTCAAACTTTAAATGGCTGGTTATGGTATTAAATTTTTGAATAAGATCTTCTGATACATCAAAAACATATATGCCCGGAGAAACATTGTCATATGGCATACCCAGATTAAAATGAATAAATAAATGCAATACAGCTCCTTTTTCAATCATCTGCTGTTCGGTTCTATTCCCTGAAAGACGTCCCCCCTTCAAATTATATCCTTTTTCCGGAATTCTTTGATCAAAGAGTCTGCTCGCGTATGAGGTATTGGGTGCAATTACTATCACTTTGTCAGGAGTAAGCGGATATATTTTTCCATCATAAATAATACTTGCTCCTGCTTGGGTATTTCTGTATATCCTCCAGTAAGGAAATGACAACTCCTGATTTTCCCAGTTTTTAAGCCACCAATACCGACAACATAATAGCTGAAGATTATAGCGTGGGAAAAGCTGCAGTATATCAGATGGATCGCCCTTGTCTGGAATCTTAATTAAAGCTTTTTTCATTAATAAATGTTTAAAACAGACACAAATTTAGTAAATCTAAACATTTTATTAGTCTTCATATTTAAGAATCTTTGCATGAGTATATTTAATAAGTAGTGTTGGGTTAAAATATGAGATTGTATCACTGAGGTTGTCCAAAAAGTCTCTGTGGTACTCTGTGTCAACTCTGTGGTACTCTGTGCAATTCTTTAAATATTTGTTACACAGAGCACCACAGAGGAAACACAGAGTACCACAGAGAAAAATAACACCAACTTTCAAATTAACCGCTACTTTTTGGACATCCTCAATCTTTTTAGCTTATATAAATTGTACCGGACAACAACAAAATAAAACAAACTAAAATATAAAATTATGGCTAACAGATTAATTGGAGATTTACCCAAAGTTGGAATCAGACCGGTTATTGATGGACGCGAAAAAGGTGTGAGAGAGTCCCTCGAATCTCAGGTAATGGATCTGGCGAAAGCAACAGCAAGCTTTATTGAAGAAAACTTAAGATTTCCCGGTGGGGAAAAGGTTGAATGTGTCATTGCTGATGCATGTATTGGTGGCGTGGCTGAAGCAGCTATGTGTGCAGCTAAATTTAAAAAGGCAGGCGTTGGGGTTTCTCTTACCGTTACTCCATGCTGGTGCTATGGAACCGAGGTTATGGATACCGATCCATTAATACCTAAAGCTGTGTGGGGATTTAATGGTACAGAGCGGCCCGGAGCAGTTTATTTGGCAGCAGCTTTGGCCGGATATACCCAAAAAGGTTTGCCTGCCTTTGGTATCTACGGACGCGATGTGCAGGATTCCGGTGACACCGAAATTCCTGAAGATGTTCAGATTAAAATATTGCGATTTATTAAAGCGGGTTTAGCCGTGGCTCAAATGAACGGTAAGTCCTATCTTTCTATAGGATACAGTTCAATGGGCATAGCCGGGTCGATGGTAGACAGTGGTTTTTTTCAGGACTATCTTGGTATTCGAACAGAGTTTGTTGAATCAGTCGAAATTCTTCGTAGAATAGATGAAAATATCTTCGATCAGGAAGAATTTAATAAAGCCCTCGCATGGACAAAATCCAATTGTAAAGAAGGTGAAGACTTGAATAGTAAAGAAAATCAGGTGGATAGGAAAAGAAAGGAAGCCGAATGGGAAATTGTAGTTAAAATGACTCTGATCTGTCGTGATATGATGATTGGCAATCCTAAGCTAATTAAAAAAGGATTTTATGAAGAGGGATTAGGGAGAAATGCCATTTTGGGAGGATTTCAGGGGCAGCGTCAGTGGACAGATTATCAGCCTAATGCCGATTTTACAGAGGCTATTCTAAATTCATCCTTCGATTGGAATGGAATTCGTCAGGCATTTGTATTCGCTACTGAAAACGATAGTTTAAATGGGGTTTCCATGTTATTCGGACATTTATTAAGCAATACTGCTCAAATATTTTCAGATGTAAGAACTTACTGGAGTCCTGATGCCGTAAAACGTGTAACAGGTAAAGTCTTATATGGAAAAGCAAAAAATGGGATTATTCATTTAATTAATTCAGGATCGACTACCCTGGATGCCACGGCACAACAGAGAGATGCTGATGGAAATCCGGCAATGAAACCCTATTGGGAAATTGCCGAAGAAGAAGCTCAAAAATGTTTGGATAACACATCATGGCCACCTGCTATTCGTGAATATTTTCGTGGAGGTGGTTTCTCCTCTCAATTTAAAACCGATGGAGAAATGCCGGTTACCATGTGTCGCCTGAATTTGGTAAAAGGTATTGGCCCTGTTCTTCAAATAGCTGAAGGATGGACCGTACAGTTGCCGGAAGATGTTCATAAAATTTTAGATATACGTACGAATCCTACCTGGCCAACAACCTGGTTTGTGCCAAGAACAACCGGAAAAGGAGCGTTTGGTGATGTTTATAGCGTGATGGCCAATTGGGGGGCAAATCATGGAGCCATAAGTTATGGTCATATTGGGGCCGATTTAATTACATTGGCTTCTATGCTTCGAATACCGGTAAATATGCATAATGTAATTGAAACAGACATTTTCCGTCCCAGTGCATGGGCTTCATTTGGTGAAGAAAAAGAAGGCTCCGACTATAGGGCATGTGCTAATTATGGCCCATTGTATGGGATAAAATAAGTTTATTTTGTTAGTACAATCGTATAACTTAAATGCTTATTTTTATTCATTGTTGTCCGGTAAAACTTATAAAAACTGAAAAGATTGCCGCGCTTCGCTCACAATGACGTTGACAGTCAATTGATTATAGTCGGTGAAGGGGTCGGGTTCC
>JAIOZM010000083.1 GCA_021740585.1 Bacteroidales bacterium | reverse complement strand
ACGACCTCAGAGGTTCAATTACCAATGTTACCAGCAAAAGCAATATAAGTGTAACGGTAAACGGCAGGGCAGAGCAAGGCTTTCAATTCAATCCCGGAACCGGTCAGTTGAGCGGCAGTTTTAAGTTTAGTTCAGGCAGTACCAATGTGGTTATTTCTGCAAGAAATGAATGCGGAAGCGACAGCAAGAGTGTGAGTGTGAGTGTTGTGGAGCCTTGTCAGGCGCCGGTGGTTGAGTTTAGTTTAACAGCAGTAAATGCTCCCGATGCGACCCACAACCTCAGAGGTTCAATCACCAATGTGAAGAATAAAAGCGACATAAGTCTTACAGTAAATGGCCGGCAAGATCAGGGCTTTCAGTTTGTGCCGGGTACGGGAGTTTTGACAGGCAAATATAAATTTAGTCCGGGTACAAGCACCGTGGTTGTTTCGGTAAGAAATGAATGCGGAAGTGACAGCAAAAGTGTGAGTGTGAGTGTTGTGGAACCGGAACCTGAGGAGGAAAGTGTATGTGGTGTAAGGATTAATCCGGGAAATTCTGCATGGCAGTTTTGTCTTCAAACACCAAGAGGAAGTTATAACAGAGAAAATCTCAGAGATAATAATTTCAGTTATTCAGGATCTGCTACCAGTTTATATTTTATGCCTATAGCCGGTGGAGGAAGTGCTATTGTTAACGGCAAAGCCTATAGCATGAAGCCTGGAGCATATTATCTGTTTACCGGGAAACTCAGCGTAAAAGTGAGTACAAAGAATCCGGGTTCGATGGGGCAGTGGTCGGTATGTATTGAAGCGGACAGACCTCCAACCACAGGTAATGGAAATAACCGGCCGGTAAGTCCTTGTGAGAGTGAATAATCCTGATTATTGCTAGTAAGCTGTGAAAATTTCCTTATTCACAAGGCTGGAATGAGTTTATATACTTTCCCAGAGTATTGAATTTATCCACCGTTCATTTATGGGGAGGCTCCATATTGAATTTCTAGTATAGAGGATTTGAAATTTCTTAAACAGAAGCCCTTGAGGTCACCATAAGATATTAAGCAAATAATATTTGGTGTATAAGGTATAACCCGGCTGCTATGGCTGCACCCAAAACAGGTCCGGCAACCGGGACCCAGGCATAATGCCAGTTGCTTGTTCCCTTATTTTTTATGGGGAGGATAGCGTGCATAATACGGGGAGCCAGATCTCTGGCAGGGTTTATTGCATAGCCCGTTGTTCCCCCGAGTGAAAGTCCGATTGCAGTAACAAGCAATCCCACAGGCAAGGCACCAAGGGTGCCTAATCCGATCTGAGTTGCTTCAACACCCGGAATTTCCATGGTGGGTTCCGAAATATATAAGATTACAAATATAAGGACGAATGTTCCAATGATTTCACTAAACAGATTGTTTCCTTTTCGTAATATAGCTGGTTCTGTTGAAAAGCATGCAAGTTGCAATGATGGATTTTCTGTTCTGTTAAAGTGATGATAATAAAATAACCATACAATTAAAGCTCCAATGGATGCTCCCAGCATTTGTGCAATGATAAATGCGGCCACATTTGCCCATGGAAACAGTCCGGCCAGTGCCAGTCCAATAGTAACTGCAGGATTCAGATGAGCTCCCGACACCGGACCGGCAACCGTAACAGCTATAAAAACAGCCAGACCCCATCCGAGGGAGATTACAATCCAACCTCCGTTATGTCCTTTGGTATCTTTTAAAACCACATTGGCAACTACGCCATTCCCAAGAAGAACCAGAATCATGGTGCCCAATATTTCAGCAATATACTCGTTCATTTGCAAAAGTTTATTTATCCATTAATTATTTATTCTATTCATTTTAGGATAATCATCAATCACAGATATCGATAGTAATCCCTAAAGATTTTATTTTCATTACAATATCGGGGTCAATTTTACTATCTGTAATAATACGATCAACCTGTTCTATGCCACATATTCTTCCGAAGCTTTTCTTTCCGAATTTTGTAGAGTCGGCCAGCACAATAACTTCTTTCGACGATTGAATCATTTGTTGATTCAGGTGTGCTTCGAGTCCGTTCGAAGTGGTTAGCCCATATTCTAAATCAAGACCATCGACTCCCAAAAATAATTTACTGCATACCGTTTCCTTGAGAATATTTTCGGAATAATGGCCAATAACAGAAACTGAATTCTGCCTGATATATCCACCTAACTGAAGAACCTCAATATTATCTCTATGAGTAAGTTTTAATGCAACATTCAGAGCCGAAGTAACGACGGTGAGTTTTTTCAGAGGATTTATAAATTCTGTCATAGCCAATACGGTTGTACCGGAAGCAAGAATAATATATTGATCATCATGAATTAATTTTGAGGCCTGCAATCCGATAGCCGCTTTCTCAGAAGCATTTATAAACTCTTTTTCGCTAACGGAGCGATCGTTTACATAGGGACTGTCGAGTGAGGCACCACCGTGGTTTCTGTAAAGTAGTCTTTTCCCTTCAAGAATTTTTAAGTCCTTTCGTATAGTAACCATTGAGGTTTCTAATTCTGTGCTTAAATCCTGAACCTTAACTCTTTTTTTCTCTTTAAGTATTTCAAGAATTCTATTATGCCTGTTCTCCATAAACCTGCCAATTGGGTTTTTTGCTAAAATACTAAATATTTCCTTTTATAATATGAATAATAAAACTTCCCCCGGATAAAACTTGTTCATAATCTATTTAGTAATCAAATTATCACATTGGGTTGAGTCATCTGGCCAATCCTGAATAGTGATAAATTTCAGTAAAATTTAAATGTCTTAGCTGTGCAGTACAGATATCAATATTTACTTTATTCCAGGGAGAATCAGTCAAAGAGCGGGTATAGATAAAAATCAGTTTGAATTAGTATCTTCCAAATCCTTTAGTTTCTTAACAGTAAGTCTGTTTCAGGTCAACTTCACCAAAAAAAGCTACAAGGAGCCTGGAATTGTAGTGTAAACACTATATTCAAGGTCTCTTTGTAGCTTTATCAACCAAACTATTCTACTATTTCTACCCTAATATCATCGAGGAAAATACGGTTTTTGCCCTGACCAATAGTTCTAAGATCATAATCACCGCCCAGGAATTTAATTCGCGTTTGCGATGTTGCGCCTGTAATGGTGAAACTATATGCTCTTGCAGGATCCCATATATCGTTTATGATTCCAGCTTCATCTTCAGCTTTTGAATTTGGAATATTGTCAATGCTAAATTCTGAAACGCTTGTTGTTCCGGCACCCAGGGCATACACCTTCAAAATTCTGTCGTCCACATTTCCTGTTGCTGCAATATAAGTGGCTGATTTGAATGTAACTAAAAGATTTACAGTACCTTCTATGTCGAGATTCGGGGATATCAAATCTCCGCCGTAATTAGTTTTACCAAGTTTTACATAACCAATCATGGCGTAGCACAAAGGCTCGTCTTTTGAGAATTCATTTGGAGTAACTGTCCAACCCCTGTCACGTTCCTCCTGAGTCCAGCTGTCATAACGTACTGCGTTTTCCCATTCATAAGGAACAGTGCTTCCGTATGCCAGCCAGCTGAAATTTTCTTGCAGTATTACACTTCCTGATGACTGGGTAATAACTACGTCCTGATCCAGAGAAGGATACTGAGCTGAGCTAATGGTTAAAATTGCTGAACGTTCATCGCCCCGGTTTTTTGCAGCCAATAATTGCAATTGGGTATCGCTTAGCCCTTCTTCAGTTAGCCAGCTATTATCGTCCAGAGAGTATGTCCAGGGGACATTCGCATTAATATTTATGCTGGTAACTCCACCGGCTGAGGCTACAGTTATACCGTTGTCTGCACCCAGGATGGTAATATAGGGTATATTCGCTTCCTGATCGATACGGAAAAGAACGGGTTGTTCCTCACCGTCAACAATAAAAGCAAAGTTCATGGTACGTGCATCGAAAGTATTATTTTCTTCAATAATGAATTTGAAGATACCGTCGTCTTTTCCTTCCGTTGGAAAGGTTTTTGCCCACCTGTCCTCACCCTGTGGAACAATTTGCCAGGAGCGATTGGAGCGCACAACATAATTTTGAGATTCATTACTGGTTCTGTCTACAGAGATACCTGTGGGATCTCCCTCAATATTAAAATATGGATCGGTCTTGATTTCATCCTTGTTGCAGGATACGAAAACCTGGGAAAAAAGCAAGAATACCAAAAGCAATTTCGTTACTTTTTTCTTTACATTGAAGACTAAATAAGTGTTCATAGATTTTATTTTTTTAATTATTATTTACCTTCCTCAATAGCTTGTTTACTCCACCAAAGCGGTGTTTTCATATTATTGCTGCCACCCATTCTGGTGAGGGCTTCTTCAGCATTATCTCTGTTTGTTGCCATGGTTGTTGTGGGATAGGCAAAGCGTGTTGGGAGAATATAATCATTATAAATGGTACCTCCACCAATTGTAAGTGCCGGATATGCTGTACGGCGGAATTCATGATAGGCTTCCATTCCCATCCAAAACAAAGCAAGGTATTTTTGATTAGCTACAAGTTCTTCCTTATTACTTGCATTATCCCAGGATGCCAGATCGGAGGCAAGGAAAGTTGTAATATTTTCTTCTGTGATACTGGTTGGGATTTCGCTGTATTGTCCGTATTCCGACCATTTATTTAAAGAAGCGCTTACTGCATTTGTATAATATTCTTTTGCCTGAGTTTCCCCTCCCGGAATTAATCCTTTAAGAGCAGCCTCGGCAAAGATAAATTGCACTTCGGCATAGTCCATAAATCCACCCGGAGCATTGGGACGACAGAATACACTAGTATTAAGCCATGAGCTACCTCTGTCAACAGTACTTCTCTCTTCTTCGGTACAACCAGCAACGGTTCCAATCCAGATATTGTCGGGGTTGGTGTCAACACTTGGGTTTTTCTTTCCGATAATTGCCAAACGAGGATCCTCATAAATTTGCTGGTCACCGGTATTTGTAATAACGGTCATCTTTATTACTTGTTGGGTAAGTTTACGTCCTGAGCTGGTAAATTCACCTTCTATGGTTTCTGCAAATTCGTTACGGTAAGGATCAGACCCTGAGAAATTAACAGTTGCATTATCCTCATTCGAAGTAAATACCGGGTAGTTTGCCGGATCATTAAGAACTTCAGTCATTAAAGCGCCAACATTCATTTCACTTCGACCGCTTACTCTGCAAAGCAATCTTAGGTATATCGAATTGTTAAACTTTCTCCACTTTTCCATAGATCCACCATACATTCCATCCAGGCTTGGTTTTAAGAATACTGGATTGGCGGCATAAATTTCGTTGGCAGCTTTTAAATCAGCAAACATCAGTTCGTAAACTTCTTTCTGTGAATCGAATTTGGGTTTTATAGTTCCGCCTACAATTCTTCCGGTAAATGCTTCTGAATAGGGAATATCACCGAAGATATCGGTAAGGTTAGACATATATAACACTTTTAATGTAAGTGAAATGGCCTCAAGTGAACGGTCTCCTTGTTCTTTACTGAGGTCGTACATATGTAGTGCATTATTGGTATATCGTGCGTAAGTATTCCATACACTTTCCCAGTTTCCGTCGCTAATAAAGTAGCGATGCTCCTGACGGGTGGTTCCACCGGTAAAAGCGGTAAACTGGATAAGCTCATTGTTCCAGAACCAGGTGTAATAGAGCCATGCGTTGGCACCATCATAAAGCAGGGGCTCAAACATCCCGCTGGCTTGAATTTCTCCAACGGTAGTCTTGTTAGGGTTAGTGTTAATATCTTCAAACTCATCTGTACACGAAAATGTGATAATTGAGATAAGTGCAGTTGCCAGTATTATTTTATATCTTTTCATAATCGTAATGTTTAGAATGAAAGTTTTGCATTAAAACCATAGGTTCGTGTCATCGGAAATGACATAGCCTCAATTCCTTTTTGTATATACGATCCGTTCAACATACCTGTTTCGGGATCATATTGAGGAAAATCGGTGATGCAGAATAGGTTAGTGGCAAATATTCCCAAACTTGCCTGCTGAAGAAACCTGGTTTGTCTGACTATTTTTTCCGGTATCTTATAATCGAGTCTCACTTCCCTTAGCTTTAGGTAAGAAGTACTAAAGGTATTCATCTCAACATTATTACGGTTCCATATATAGGTGTTATAATAGGTCTGAATATCGCTTGTAACGGTGGTGTTTTCAGTATAACTAGTGGTTCCGTCAGGATTGTTAATAATATTTACACCTTCATGAACCAGTCCGTCGTACCTTCCTTCAATTGAGTTGTTTAGTTTTCCCTGATATGAAAGAGAAAAGTTTGTGACTGAATAGGCATTTCCTCCTAACTGACCTGAAAAATTAGCAGAAAAGGAAAAATTCTTATACCTTAAGTTTTGTGTCATTCCGGCTCTCCAATCGGGATTAACCTTTCCAATTTTACGATCAGGAGACTCGTCAAGCACCGGATATCCGCTGGAATTTACAATGTGCATCCCTGAGGCGTCAACCTGATTCCCATCTCCATCAATATAGAATGCTCCTTCAGGTGCTCTCTGGAATCCGCGACCATAGATTGAATGCATTTCTTCTCCAACAAAAGAATAAATATATACTCTGCTACCAATAGTAGTACCCATATCTGTCTGAAGAGGTTGCTCAGGATCCCAACCATCCTGTAAGCTAACCAGTTTATTATTATTTTTAGACCAGGTAAAGCTGAACGACCATTCAAAGTCATTTTTTCTAACCGGAACAAATCCGGAAGCAATTTCAATACCTTTATTTTGAATCTCTCCTGCATTAATATTCATACTGGTAGAACCTGTAATCTGATCCATGTCAACCGATACAATTTGATTGGTAGTAGATGAATTATAAAGTGCAATATCGAAAGATACCCGGTTCATAAATAATTTTGCTTCCAATCCGGCTTCCCAGCTTTCAACATTTTCAGGTTTGATCATCGGATCGACGATGGTGCCAGGCAATCTGTAACCACCAGGATATGAAGTAGTGGAATAGTATTGATCCAAAGAATAAGGTGAAGTGTCGTTACCCACATTAGCCCAGGAAAGGCGTAACTTCATAAAATCTACCCACGAGGCATTTGTCTCGAAGTTAAATACCTTGTCGAGTAGAACACTTGCTGCAACAGATGGGTAAAAATAAGACCAGTTATTGCGTGAGAGAGTGCTTGACCAATCATTACGACCGGTTATATCAAGAAAGTATATCCCATCCCAGCTCAAAGAAGCCATACCATATAAACTATTAATTACTTTTTCGCTACGGTAATTATATGGATCCGGCATTACTCCGGTAGGCAGGTTGGTGGTATGGTATACCCCTTCTTCGCCTAACTGACTTAAAGAAATTTTTGTATGATAATAATTGTTTGTCATATTATTACCGCCAAAAATAGCTGAAAATCCAAATCGCTTATTTGCCCATTCGTTATTTATGTACCGAAGCATAAAATCGTTGTTGATTTCAACTTTTCTAATTGTTTGTTCACGATAGTCGCCATAGGTTGCGCCAGTTGTGTAAAAAGGTTTTCGCTGGGTTCTGAATTCATCCGACCAGTCCATACCTGATCTGATATCAAGAGTCAGGCCCTTATAAATATCGAAAGTAAGACCAATATTTCCCAGAACTCTTCCTCTGTCCTCTGTGCTTAGTTGTTCATAAAGAGTACGATAAGGATTATATGAACTGGTTGAAGGAAAGACCAGACCTAAGCCATTTTCACCGGCAGCCGTCCAGTTTGCATAATTATATCTTCCTTCAAAATACTCGTCTTTCCAATCGTTAATACTGTTTACATTGAATCCCCAGACTAATGAATACATAGGATTGGTTTCGTCGTAACCGCTTACAGGCATATTATCGCTGTTTTTGCGATAGTAATTCACCTTTGTATTTAGTTTTATGAATTTATTAACCTTTGTATTGAATGACAAGGAAATGGTTTGTTTATCGAAACCTGTATTGGGTAATATCCAGTCATTTTTAAAATCGGTAAATGAAAGTCTGGTGCTGGTTCCTTCCCCGTTACTCCCATCTATAGTAACCGTATTGCTCTGTGTAACACCTGTTTTAAACAGACCGGTGTACCAGTCATCCTGATAAGCCCAGGGTAATTTAGTATATTCATTTGTATCCCAGTCTTTCGAAGCATACAGGTATCTCAACTCCTCAGAATTAAACTTTTCTCCGAAGGTATAACGGGAATAATGTCTGGCGGTTGCAATGCCGTCAGAGGCCATATCTGCAGAAAGTTCCCATAAAGAATATTCATTCATCCCCATATCGGAACCATTTCCATATTCAGTTTGAAAGTCAGGAAAATAACCCGCTTGTTCAAAGCTGGTGGTTGAATTTATAGAAACACCAATTCCCTTATCTTTCCTGCCCGACTTGGTTGTAATTATTATGGCTCCATTGGCTGCTCGTGATCCATATAGAGCGGTTGCTGCCGGGCCTTTTAAAACTGAAATCGATTCGATATCCTGAGGGTTGATATCACTTGCTCCGTTTCCAAAATCGACCGGTGCATCAGCATTAGCGTAGTTCGATCCACCTGCTGTGGCAGTCATACCGGAAGTAACAGGTACTCCGTCAACCACAAATAAAGCTTCGTTGTTGCCATAGTTTAAGGATTGGTCTCCGCGAAGGGTAACACGCATGGATCCACTGGGTCCGGTTCCAGCCTGATCGAAAGTTAAACCTGCAACCTTACCATTAATAGAATTTAACCAGTTGCCTGAAACCGACTTTGTAAGTTCGTCGCTTTCAACTTTTGATACAGCATAGCCAAGTGATTTTTCCTCACGGGATATACCCAAAGCCGTTACCACAACGTCATCGAGTTGAACGGCATCTTCCTTCATATATACATCAATAATGCTCCTGTCCTGAACAGGAATTTCCTGTGTAAGATAACCCAGAAAACGCACCACCAAAACAGGATCCTGCCCGGTTATTACGATGCTGTATTTCCCGTCGATATTTGTCATTGAGCCAATAGTTGTACCTTTTAGCACAATAGTAGCTCCAATAACAGGGGTTTCACCGTCTGTGTCGTACACGGTTCCAGATACCACTTTATCCTGAGCTATTGCAGCTAAAGTAAACCAAAATGAGAGCACAGATACAAAGAGGATCTTCATAATTGATTTTAAGTTCATAATCTTTTTTTGTTAGTTAGTTTGTTTAATTTATCTCATAAGATATGTAAATTCTTTAGGGCGTTCCATCGATTCTGAGTATATATTACCAAAACGGTCGGTAACAATAATCTCCAGTGTAGAAGTTGGACCTGATGCTTTTACTTTAAAAAAATGGGAGGTGGGATCCGTAACAAAAGCATCGGTTGGAGTGGCTCCCACATTTAGTCTTAAGGCTTCGTATGAAATGATATGAAGCGGATCCATCGCATTAACCTGTGTAACCGCCAGTTCATTTCCGTTTTCTGTAACCTTTATATCCCAGCTTTTGTCATAAGCCCAAATATCGATCAGAACTTCATTAGCGTTATTTGGACTTGCATATTCACCTGCATAATCAGCCAGTTTGAGGTCGGTGGAGTTTGGGGCAAAGTTTTCGGCCGTGATTAGGATGGTATTTAAGTCGTAAGATCTGAATTGGTAGTTTCGGTCGTAATTTATGCTTTTATAATACCATTCTATGTCGGTATCGTTCATTTCCCATACGCCATAGCCGCCCGGACTTCCATCCTTACAGATATGATTTCCGGCATAACCGTTTTTCCCTGTCCACCACCAGGTGGCACAAACAGCAGCTGTATTGTGTTCCATGATCGATGATGAAGCCTCTACGGTATTATTTCTATGAGTATGCCCGCTAAGGATATGAACATCTGTGAAATTATTCAGAAGAGAGGTAAAACTACCTCCATTATCCATGGCATAACTCACCTGGTAATTCCCGTTCACATCAACCACCGGACTTTTATAAAGTGGTTCATGCAAGCCAATGATTAGGGGAGTGGAATGATTAACATAAGCCAGATCTTTTTGCAACCAATTTAATTGATCGGCGGTTATATAGTTATCGAAACTTCGATCTCCGATTACTCCCTGCGAGGCTCCGTTATTTAGATACTTAGTATTATCCAATACTATATAATGTATATTTCCCAGGTTGAAAGAATAATAGGTTGGACCGATAATATTCTTAAAAGCTTCCTCCGCACCCCAGTCTCCATATACATAAGGATCGTTATCATGGTTTCCCATTAAATTGAAAATAGTACAAGTGATTTTATTCATTTGAATGAGGTACTCAGGCAAAGCAAAATAGTTTGAATACCAGTAAAGATCCCAGGTCATGTCGCCAAGGGTGAGTCCGTATACTTTTTTGCCCTGAGCTTTATATTCATCTATTAGTGCGTTTACATCTTGTAGGAACCCATTATTGAACTGAGCATTATCGTCGTTACGATTAGCCAGATGCCAGTCGGCCATAGCAAGAACCACATGGTTGCTGTTATCTGTTTCAATTAATGAGAAATCTTTTTGTTCAACCGATGATCCTCCGGCAAGTCTTTTATAAAAAATTGGAAGGCTTTCAGCATTGCTCACTTCGTAATTACCGGGTACTGAAATAAAAACATATCCGTTTTTCTTCTCCGAAGGAAGGTAATATATACCATTAAGGTCAGTTTCAGTAACTTCAATTCCATCAGAAACCACCACTCCGGGAACCCCCAGTCCATTGCAATAAACAATGCCTTTTACCGTCATCCCATCAATGTCAGGAATAATCAAATCTACAATGATGTTAATCATAATTGTACCGAGTACCTGACTTTCATCTGCTCTCAATACTGTAATCTTATAGCTGCCTGTACTTAATCCGACCGGAATGGTGAATATGGCAGATTCATAGCTTGCTGAGTTAATAGTAATGGTGAATTCAATATTACTGTCTGAAGTTGAGGAAAGTTTAATTTGATCACCTGATTCAAAACCCTTTCCGGTAATTGTAATATCTCCACCAGCTAAAACATTAAGACTGGAAGGTATGGAAACCCCAGTAATCGAAAGACCGGGATCGGTAATAATTGGTTTATTATTATCCTCACATCCTGAAAATAAAAATACAGCTGCAATTATATATGTATATGCAGGCAGTTTCAGCCACCTGAAAAATCTTGTGATTCCGGTCATATTAAATACTTGTATATTTCTGTTTTTCATAGCGCTTCAATCTATTTATCTCATTACCAGTCGATTTGTCTATTGCTTCAGTGGCATATCACCTTGCTTTGTATTTGTTTAAATTACAAACAAATTAAATCCTGCGGATGTTTTAATGAAATAAATATTGGGTAAATATAAATCAAGTTTTTGAACAAAGCAAAATATATAAGAAATATAACGTAATTAAAACGAAACTTAAAATAGTTTCTAATAATGCATATAATCTATTTTATGGAAATGTACGGGTTTTTTATTTGAATGCATTTTCTGAGGGCTTAATAATAGAATGTCGGCTAAAAACGGTGATGTAAATAAAAACATTTACTACTAAGTAAAATACTCAATCCTTCGGGTCGATTCTTTGTTTGAGGCATTATAAAATATTGAAAAACAAATTAATAACAGTATTCAAATAAAATATACCTTGAAAAATTATTTCAGTGTCTGGCTGATGTTAATTTAGGTAATATTTTATAATAAATATAACTTCCACGATTAAATTATTGTGAATAATAAATATATTACATACTTTTGTTTAGCTTTAAAACGAAAGTAAAAGAAACTAAATAGGGTTTTGTTCAAAAAGACACAAATATGAAGAGGAGCGAGTTATTGAAAAGTCTCAGGTCTGATGAGGTTTGGGATATCATTGTAATTGGAGGTGGGGCTACAGGATTGGGTGCTGCTCTGGAAGCTGCTACCAGGGGGTATAAAACATTGTTGCTGGAACAGTATGATTATACCATTGGTACATCAAGCAGAAGTACAAAGTTGGTACATGGCGGTGTAAGATATCTGGCCCAGGGTGATATACGACTTGTTCTTGAAGCTCTTAAGGAGAGGGGACTTTTGTTGCGGAACGCGCCACATTTGGTTAAAAATCAGTCATTTCTGATTCCATCCTACAACTGGTGGAACAAACCTTTTTACACCATTGGTCTTTCCTTATATGATTTTTTAGCCGGGAAACTGAGTTTTGGCTGGTCGTTACCCTATTCAAAAAATAAGACAATAAAAAAGATACCGAATCTTATTACCAAAAACTTAAGAGGAGGCGTTTTGTATCATGATGGTCAATTTGATGATGCTCGTTTGGGAATTAATCTTGTACAGACTATAATGGAAAATGGTGGAACAGCACTTAATTATGTCGCAGTAAGAGATTTTTTAAAGGAGAACGACAAAATTTCAGGTGTTGTGGCAATGGAAGGGGAGACAGGAGAAGAATTTAAGATTAAAGCAAAAGTGGTTTTAAATGCAACCGGTGTATTCACTGATACTATAATGCAAATTGACAATCCTGAAGCTGAACATATAGTTAAACCCAGTCAGGGAGTCCACATTGTTATCGACAAAGAATTTCTGCAATCAGATTTTGCTCTTATGATTCCAAAAACAGTGGATGGACGGGTTTTGTTTGCTGTTCCATGGCATAACAGAATTATTCTTGGAACTACCGATATCCCGAAAGACGAAGCCAGCATTGAGCCTGTGGTTACAGATGCTGAAATCGATTTTATTCTTGAAACAGTGGGTCGCTATTTAAAGAAAACTCCAACGAAAGCCGACATAAAAAGTGTTTTTGCAGGATTAAGACCTCTGGCAGCGCCAAAGAATGAGAATGGAAAAACAAAAGAAATTTCAAGAAAGCATAAAATCTTCACTTCAAAATCGGGCTTAGTATCAATTATCGGAGGTAAATGGACTACCTACAGAGAAATGGGTGAGGATGCTGTTGATAAACTAAGTATTGTTGCTAAATTGCCTTCCCGCAAATCGGTGACGGAAAATTTACATATCCATGGATATAAAACAGATGTTAGTTATCAGGATCCTTTGTACACTTATGGCTCTGACAAAGAAGAAATTGAAAAATTGATATCGGAAACACCTCTGCTGGGAGAAGTATTAAGCGAGGAACTCAAGGTAAATAAAGCGCAGATTGTATGGGCAGTAAGAAAGGAATTTGCCCGAAATGTCGACGATGTGCTATCAAGGCGAATCCGGGCTTTAATTCTTGATGCAAAAGAAAGTGTACGAATCGCCCCGAAAGTTGCAAAGATTATGGCTGAGGAATTGGGTCATGATGAAAACTGGGAAAAAGACCAGATTCAAAAATTTAATACGCTTGCAAAAAGCTACATATACTAAATTGGTGTAAAATGTTAAAATTCTTAAAAGCTCCCCCAAATCAACCTCGAATTGCAGAAGAAGATATAGATAAAAAATATACCAAACTACGCTGGCAGGTTTTTATCGGAATTTTTGTAGGATATGCTGGTTATTATTTAATCCGTAAAAACTTTGCCCTGGCAATCCCTAATCTGGTGGACGAGGGATTTACTAAAGCTGAATTGGGATTGGCATTCGGATTTTTGTCAATCGCATATGGTTTAAGTAAGTTTTTAATGGGGAATGTATCAGACCGAAGTAATGTAAAAATCTTTATGCCGCTGGGTCTTTTACTGTCGGCCATAACGATGATAATAATGGGTGTGTTGCCTGTAGCTACAAGTTCCTTGTTGGTAATGGCCGTTCTTTTATTTATAAGCGGATGGTTTCAGGGAATGGGTTGGCCTCCTTCCGGCAGGACTATGGTACACTGGTTTTCGCTGAGGGAAAGAGGGACTAAAATGTCCATTTGGAATGTAGCACATAATGTAGGAGGCGCTACCATGCCTGTGCTGGCCATTTTTGGGATGGAATTATTTAACGACTGGCATGCAAAGTTTTACTTCCCAGGAATGGTTGCAGTAATTGTGGCTATACTTATTTATTTCTTATTAAAGGACAGACCCGAGTCGCTGGGATTACCTTCAATTGAGGAATGGAAAAACGATTATCCCGATAACAATGGCAATCTGGTTAGTGCCGGGTCGGAGGTATCGGCCATGGACATATTCAAAAAGCATATATTCCCTAACCGGTTTTTGTGGGCCATAGCTTTTGCCAATGCATTTGTTTATTTGGTAAGGTATGGAATTCAGGATTGGGCTCCCATTTATCTTATAGAAATAAAGGGCTTTACAGAAGCAGAAAGCAGTTGGGCTTATTCAGCTTATGAAATTGCAGCGATTCCCGGCACCCTGATCTGTGGTTGGCTAAGTGATAAAGTTTTTAAAGGGAAAAGAGCACCGGTAAGTATTATTTTTATGACTTTGATAATTATTGCTGTAATAATTTATTGGCTGAATCCCGCAGGTCATCCTTTGATTGATAATATTTGCCTCATTGCTATTGGCTTTTTGATTTACGGTCCGGTTATGTTAATAGGGGTTCATGCATTGGATTTGGTTGTTAAGGAGGCTGCTGGTACAGCGGCAGGACTCACAGGTTTATTCGGTTATTTTCTCGGGACCTCAATACTTGCAAACATTGTTGGAGGATATGTAATTGAAAATTTTGAATGGAATGGATATTTCATGTTCATGATTATGGCAAGTTTTGTGAGTATTTTATTAATTGCATTAACCATAAAACGTAAAAAGAAAGAAATAAATAAATGAACCATTTATCTGCTACATTTTTCTTTGCACTTTTTGTCCTTTCAGCTTGTCAAAATAATGTTGAAAGTGAAAGGAAAAGTAGTGACGAAAAAATACCTGTTAAAGAAATTTCCGAAAATATAAAACGGGTACGGGATTATCTGGAAAAAGATATAGTTATAGCTCACAGAGGCAGTACCTTTTGGACACCCGAAGAAACAGAACCAGCCTTTAGATGGGCAAGAAATATTGGGGCTGATTACCTCGAATTTGATTTGCAATTAACAAAAGACAGTGCTCTGGTTGCTATTCATGATAACAATCTTACAAGAACCTCAAATATTAAAGAAATATTCCCGGAAAGGGCAGAACTTGAAATTAACAACTTCACACTAAAAGAGTTACGGAGTCTGGATGTGGGATCATGGTTTAATTCCGCCATGCCTGAACAAGCGAAGGAAAGTTATATTGGTCTTAAAATTCTTTGTTTGGAGGATGTTGTGATGATTGCTCAGGGATATCGTTTGAAAAAAATTAAGGGAGAACCCGAGTTGGAAATGGTAAATGGTGAGTGGACAGGTAATTATGTATACGAATTAGATCCGAATGATAATGGAAACAGACCCGGGATTTATATTGAAACAAAAAATCCAAAACCCAATGTGGAGAAGATTCTGGCTGAGAAAATAACTAAATTAGGATGGAATATAAATACTCTTCCCAAAGAAATAGAAACGCAAAAAGGAAAAGTGAATATAGCCAATACAAATGCACGCCTGATTCTGCAGTCTTTTTCAAGGAAAAGTATTCAGCAATTAGATCAGTTATTCCCAAATATTCCTAAATGTCTGTGTTTATGGAGTGCAAAAATGAAGGATGATTTGGAGGGGAATTATATAGAAGCTATAAATTTTGCTGTCGATAATAATGTACAGATCATAGGGCCAAGTATCGCCGGGGAACCTAATAATTATGATGAGCTAACTGAAGACTGGATGACTGATCTGATCCACAACGCAGGAATGCATGTTCATCCTTATACATTTGATACCGAAAAGCAACTTAATGAATACACTAAAAGGGTGGAAGGCGTATTTACGAACAGAGCCGATTTAGCCCTGGAGTTTTATAAAAGAAAAAGTCTCAAAACACCACAGGAAATATTAAACGAATTAGGATACTTTTAGAAACAGGAGGTAAATTTTTGAAGAAATACCGGAGTAATATTCATAAGACACAGAAACAGGAAATTTACTATGGAAAACCTTGACTCGTTAATCGATTAGACCTAACTTAAACGAAATTTTTAGGAAATTTAACCTGAAGGATAAACAAAATAGCAATTATATTAAATAGAATTTATTAACTAAAAATCTACATTATGAAAAAAAATGTTCTACTCTTAGTTTTTGTTTTAATAAGTAGTTTGTCTTTCGGACAAATATTTATTACTGAATTAGCTGACCCAATTGATAAAACAACCGCCAGATATGTTGAGCTTTTTAATGCTGGTGAAAGTGCAGTAGATCTTACTGGATATGGACTGCAACGCTATACCAATGGCGGTACTGCTCCACAAGCCGATATTTGGGCTTTAACCGGTACCATTGCAGCAAAGGGTTTTTATATTGTTGCAAGAGAAACGGCTGGATTCAATTCAAGTTATGGTTTTGATCCTGATCTGGCAATTGGTGATGCCGGTCCTGCCGACAGTAATGGTGATGACCAGATTCAGTTAGTGTTTGTAAATACAGGTGTTGACACCACAGTTATTGATATTTTTGGGGTACCCGGTGAAGATGGTACCGGCACATGTCATGGATTTGAAGATGGAAGAGCAGAAAGAATAGCTTCAGCAACCACACCCAATGCTGGAACATGGAATGAAGCCAACTGGAATGTAACAGGTTTAACCGAATCTTTAACTTGTACCAATCATATTACAGGTTCGGTAAGTAGCACAGACGGAATATTCGATCCCGGTAAATGGATTGGTTATGTGCCGCTTAATACCATAGTGTCATTCGAACTGGTGTCATCAGAAGTTAGCGAAGACGGAATATCAATAGATGTTTGTGTAATTATAGAAAACCCCGATGCTTCTAATGCAACCACTGTGGAGATTGAGCTTGATGCAGCGAGTACTGCCACCAACGGAACAGACTTTTTATCCATAGTATTCCCTCAAACCCTTAGTTTCCCTGCAGGAAGCAGCGAAAAAAAGTGTTTAACAATTAATATCAGCGACGACTCAGAAACTGAGGTATTGGATGAATTAGTGATTTTAAATCTCCAAAATCCTGCTGGTGGCTTATCTGCTGCCCTGGGAACCCCAATGGTACATACAGTTAGTATAAAGGATAACGATATTGTTTGTCCTGCTGTGGGCGACATAATCATTACTGAGGTAATGCAAAATCCAGCTGCTGTTTCTGATGCAAATGGAGAATATTTTGAAATATACAATACAACCGGTTCTGATATAGATATAATGGGTATTGAATTTGCCGATGATTTATCTGTGGATGAGAAATTTATCATAAGCAACTCATTAATTCTTCCGGCTAACGGATATCTGCTTTTTGCTATTGATGGTGATGTAGCCACAAACGGAGGAATAGTACCTGATTATGTTTACCCTTCTGATATTGCTTTCTCATTAGCAAACGCAACAGATGGTATTCAAATCAGATGTTCGGGTACTGTTATTGATAAGGTTATTTGGGACGATGGTGTAACCTTCCCCGATCCTAACGGAGCAAGTATGTCTTTAAAACCAGACTTTATGAATTTTGCTGATAACGATAATGGTGTAAACTGGGAAGCAGCAACTTCGCCTTACGGAAATGGAGATCTGGGAACTCCTGGATTTTCAAACGTGCCTGTTTGTGATCTTGTTTTAGGTGCAAGTAACGCTGTTTGTGATGTAGTTACAGCAGGTGTCGACACGTATACCGCAACTTTAGCATTTACCATGGGAGCTACTTCAAGCTATGTAATTACTTCCACTGCAGGAACTGTCGGAGGAGATGACCCTTCAGCAACAGCCACTGGAACAATTGTAATCACCGGTATTGATGAAGGTGCAAATATTACGGTAACGATTGAAAATTCTGCTGTTAGCGGAACATGCAATTTTATTACAAATATTGAAAGCCCAATTTGCTTTACTCCTGTATGTGCAGCAGCAGGATATTATATTTAGCGAAATAATGCAAAATCCTGCAGCGGTTACCGATGACCTGGGAGAATGGTTCGAGTTATATAATACCACCGATTCTGAGATCGATATCCAGGGCTGGAATATAATTGATGATGATCATACGCTTTTGGAAGAAGGATTTACTTTCCCAAATTCACTGGTAATTCCATCCGGAGGTTATGTGCTAATAGCAACCAATGGAGATGCAGGAACAAACGGAGGTTTGCCAACCCCTGATTATGTATATAATTATGAAAATCTGACCCTCGGAAACGGAGTGGATGGTATTACTATTCAGTGTTCTGGAACTCTTATTGATGCTGTTGTTTGGGATGACGGAGTTTCATTCCCAGATCCAAGCGGTGCCAGTATGCTGTTAAAAGTTGCCAACTTAAATGCAACTGATAACGACGCCGGAGCTAATTGGATAACAGTAACAAATACTTATGGAAGCGGAGATTTTGGAACTCCGGGAAGCGAAAATATTCCTCTGGGGATAAAATCTGGTGCTATTTCAGGTTTTACTATTTATCCAAATCCTGTTAACGAGGGTGTCTTCAGAGTTAGTTTCTCCTCAGAAGCCGACCGCTCAATAAAGATTTTCAATTTACTTGGCAAACAAGTATATAGTTTTGAGAATTATAAAAATGAAAGTGTAAATGTTTCTGATCTGACTTCAGGTATTTATTTCCTCAGAGTTGAAGAAGAAAAAAATGTTACGGTACAGAAATTTATTATTCAGAAGTAACACAACTGATATATAATTAAAGAGGCTGTCCTCAAAAGGGGCAGCCTCTTTTTTGTATGTCGGGCATGGTAATAAGCTTGCGAGGTGAAAGTCCTTGTACGTGCCGAGTTGATAGGAAACGTTAGCGAATGGCAAAGGTGTTGTGGGTGACTACAAATCTGAAAGAAGCCATCAGCAAACTTG
>JAIOZM010000082.1 GCA_021740585.1 Bacteroidales bacterium | reverse complement strand
AGAACCCGGATATGCAAAGCCTTCTTCAATCATTATATGAGTTCCAATGCCTTTATCTATATCAAAAACCCTGATACCATTCTCACGGGCATAAAGTCGGCAAATATGTTGATTCACGGCGTACTTCTGATCAGAACCTGTGGGATTACAATCGAAGGTAAAAATTGTTTTACCAGGATCATCAATTTGTAAATTATTGTCTTCCAGATTCTTAACGACATTGGCGCCTCCAAAATCACGGGCAGCACGCGCATCTATTACTACATCAACTATATCACCAGGCTTAACTACATTATTGTCAGAATGCCTGGAAATGATTTTCTCAATAATATTCATTCCCATATCAATTTTTTTTATCAAAAATAATAGAATTTTTATTTCTTTATGCCCATGAGGCAAACGAAAATAATTTCTTACTTTGCCAGATATAAAACCATGAATCACTTTGCCCATCAATTCCAACATATATAAACTTTATATCATTAAGATTTCAAAATGGTTTATGCTTTACATGCCTATTGTTGTGCCATTTTATATGGAAAATGGATTAGGGATGAAGGATATAATGGTACTTCAGGGCATATACTCGGTGACCATTGTAGCTTTGGAAATCCCTTCAGGATACCTGGCAGATGTTTTTGGCAGGAAGAATTCTTTAATTTGGGGAAGCATTCTGGGATTTACAGGCTTTTTATGCTATAGTTTCAGCTTCGGATTTTGGGGCTTTTTATTGGCAGAGATGATATTGGGTTTTGGACAAAGTTTAATTTCGGGAGCCGACTCAGCCCTGTTATATGATACTTTGCTCGACTCTAAAAAAGAAAAAGAATTTATTAAATATGATGGCCGGATTACCTCTTTTGGTAATATCGCAGAAGCTGTTGCCGGAATAAGCGGAGGTTTATTGGCAACAATGAGTCTTCGAACACCTTACTTTGCTCAGTCTGTTGTAGCCTTCCTTGCCATTCCTGCTGCATTAATGTTAATGGAACCAGCCAGGCATAAAGCCATTCAAAAAACTAAATTCAAGGATATTCTCAAAATAGTCAGATACACCTTATTTGAAAATAAAAGTCTTCAAAAGAATATCTTGTTTTCCTCTCTAATAGGTTCTGCAACTCTAACCATGGCATGGTTTGCACAAGCAATTTTTCAAAAAAATAATGTCCCTATTGAAGGTTTTGGAGTTCTGTGGACACTATTAAATCTTACCGTTGGACTCGTGGCAGCCTTTGCTTATAAAATTGAAATTCGTTTAAAACAAAGACGGAGTATAATTATCATAGCGGTTTTTATTCCGACATTGTTCATGGCTGTCAGCTATGCCGGGGCTATTGCATCCTTTATTATCCTGTTTCTTTTTTATGCTATCAGAGGATTTGCGACACCTGTTTTGAAAGATTATATTAACCGTTTGGCAGAATCGGCTACCAGAGCCACTACCCTGTCTATCAGAAATTTTATTATTCGACTAAATTTCGCTCTAATCGGACCTTTTTTAGGATGGTATACTGATTTTTACAGTCTGAGTGAAGCCCTCTTACTTGCCGGAATTATCTTTTTTGTTTTAAGTATGCTAACTATGATTTTGTTTCTTAAAGCCTTGACGTCTGTTAAAACATAGTAAAGTGCAATTCGGCATTTCGACTCGGCTCAATGACCGAAATTCTTCTAAGGAGCAACTAGTAAGGACGCACGTCCATGTGTCCCAACGCTGCCACATTAACAAATCAACTTCAATCCATCATAAGCGAGAAACACATTCTCCGGTAATTCATTGGATACTTCGCTGTGCAATCCCATTTGATGACTAATATGAGTTAAATAGGCTTTCTTTGGACTGATTTTCTGAATTAAATCAAGAGCGCCCTGCAAGCAGAAATGGGAGATGTGTTTTTCCTTCCTCAAGGCATTTATAACAAAAAAGTCGAGATCTTTAAGCTTTTTCAATTCCTCTTCCGGAATATAATTTGCATCTGTTATATACGCGAAATTATCGATTCTATACCCAAGAACCGGCAAACGCATATGCATTGCCCTTATGGGTAAAATTTCAAACTCCTTAACTTTGAATACTTCAGATTTAATGAGGTTTACAATTACCTGAGGTATGCCGGGGTATTTATGCTCAGCAAAAACATATGGGAATTCATTTTTCAATGCTTTAAAGACCCTTTCCTCGCAAAAAACATTCATTGCTTCCTTTTGAATATAATTGAATGATCGGATGTCATCGAGACCTGCAATATGATCCCGGTGCTCATGAGTATATAAAACGGCATCTAAAGAATCAACCTTAGCACGTAGCATCTGATATCTGAAATCGGGACTGGTATCAATTACTATACCTGAGTTGTTCTTCTTTAACAGAACAGAAGACCTCAATCGGGTATCCATAGTATCATTCGATTTGCAAATATCGCATTTGCATGCAATAACCGGGACTCCCTGTGATGTGCCTGTACCTAAAAATGTAACTTCCAAATTCTTTATATTAAAATTAATCTCCATTCCATAAGGAAAAAAAACTGCAGTTTACCTCATTAAAGATATAAATATATAGCTCTACATAGAACAAAATTAGAAAATTAGTTATTTTTGATGAATCTAAACAAAACAACCCTTCTTTAAATAAAGGAAAATACTTTATGGCAGGAAAACTATATCTTATTCCAAATACATTGGGCGACTCCAGTATTCAAATGGTTATTCCAACTGAAGTATTGGAAATAATTAAAAGTATCGATGTTTTTATTGTTGAAAATATTAGAAATGCCAGACGGTATCTGATAAAATGTGGTTACTCCTCTCCTATTGACGATATTGTATTCTTCGAATTAAATAAGCATACAAAAAAACACGAAATTGGCACCTATTTAGATTCTTGTCGGAAGGGTAAAGATGTAGGATTAATATCAGAAGCAGGAGTACCCGGGGTGGCCGATCCGGGTGCAGCCATAACATCCATAGCTCATGAGAAATCTATTCGGGTTATTCCTTTAACAGGTCCCTCATCCATATTACTTTCACTGATGGCTTCAGGTTTGAATGGACAAAATTTTATTTTCCATGGCTATCTGCCTGTAAAACCGACAGAGAAAATCAACCGCATAAAAGAAATTGAGACCAAAGTCTTTCAATCTAATCAAACTCAAATCTTTATTGAAACACCTTACAGAAATGGAAGCATGCTTGATTCTTTATTAAAAGCCTGCAAACCATATACAAAGCTTTGTGTAGCATGTGATATAAGTCTTGAAAATGAATTTATTAGAACGATGAGTATTGAGGATTGGAAAAAACAAAAGGTCGATTTTCACAAACGTCCCTGTATATTCCTACTGGGAAAGTGATTTCTACAAACTCACAAAGCTTAGGTCATATACTATAGTAGAATAGGGAGGAATTGGGATTCGGTAATAGCCATCGTGGTAGTTTTTTCCATATGGCCCAAAGGCTAATTGATAAGGAACAACTAGTCTTGATGTTCCTCCAACTTTCATTAGTTTTAATCCCTCAGAGAGCCCAAAAGTAGCATTATATTCAAAAGAACCTATCTGAAACCTCTGATTGTTTGCTTCATATAAAACTCTTCCATCTAAAAGTGAGGCTTTAATATTAATTGTTATATTATCTCCAATAGTTGCCGAATCTCCTGTGCCAGTAATTACAGGTATATAATAAATTCCTGAATCGGTAGTATCTGTTGAATATTCATGCGCCTCAAGAAATTTTATGGTATTTTCATATTCTTCCTGTACCGGATCTGTTATAACCTTAATTAATTCAACCTTGAGAAATAATGAACTATAGGCATCAATAGATCCAATAATTTTATTTCCATAACCCAAATCAGATTTGAATAAAAGATTTGCTTTCCCTCCTTCTTTCATGAGAGTTAAACCTTCATCGAGGCCTGAAATATTATTACCAATCATAAGTTTGCTGGGACCATATAAAACTCTTTCATCGTAAATACCAATGTTACGTGCAAGGACTTCATTGGTTGTAGCTACCAAACTTCCTGTATGAATAGTGTATATTGAATAATTAATACTTACCCAATTATTTACAACCGGTGCGACACCTGTACCTTCAACCTCTTCCAAATAATATAAACCACTGGCAGTTGGCTCTGATGTTATATTATTTGATAAGAGATAATTATCGAAGATCCTGTCTTCCATAACTAATAGTTCAGAAGTATCATCTTTACTACAAGAAGAAATCAAAAAAAACGCTACAATAAAACTCAGATACAAGAAAGAATTATTTTTCATGGAAACTAAATTAATCATCTTAAAGGCTTTTATTATGAAAATACGCTCTACAAAAAGAATATATTATTAACTCAGGGCTCATCACTATTTTTTTTCGTTATAGGGGTCGGGGTCCGGCATTGCCCGAACCCGAGCTCTTCACCGACTATACTACACATACATTGCGTCATTGGGAGCGCAGCGAAGCAATCTCATATTTTTACCTGACACTAATGATTTTTAGTAAAATGTCCTTTGTTTAACTACAGTAATGATGCAAATATAACTAATTTGGTTGCTATTGCCTCAGACTCTAATCAACTTTAACGACTTCAATTTCATAAATCAAAGTAGTATATGGTGGCACTACTTTATCGGCTGTGCCAAAAGAGCCAAAAGCAAGTTTCGAAGGTAAGATAACGAGAGCTTTTTCATGCTCAGACATTCTTCCTAAAGCTTCTTCCAAACCTTCTATTAAAAACATTTCAGTACCGTAGATATAATCAACCGGATTGGTTAAGGAATTAGAATTATCCACGAAACGACCATTTAAAAAGCGACCTGTGTAATGAATCCATACCCGCCTTCCCGGCTGAACCCTCTTCCCGTTTCCGGGTTTCAGGGAGATAAAAAACAAACCGCTCTCAGTGGGCGACAATTGAATATTCTCCTTCAATAAATAATCTGAAATTAATTGTGATTCAGTAGTATGATATTCATCCAACCATTGGAAAAACAGTAATTTCTCCCTTTCAAAATCAGCCGGGCTTTGAATTTCATTAATTTTTAAATCAATCAATATATAAGACTCTGAATTTAAAAATTCCGGCACCTCAGAGCTTAGGGTATAATTAAAAAAATCCCTGGTTTTTATCTTTATACAGGCGCTATCTCCTTCCGACATAATCAACATGGCTGGTATTATGGAACCCGGGCCGGTCTGATTTTCAACTTTAAATTTCCTCTTCCCCTCAAAGAAAACCGAGTCTGCAATAGTTTTATAGCTAAAGTGTAGGGTTACATAATCACCTGAATGTACTTTTTCTTTGTCCTCACCAATGGTATATAAATGAAAAAACAATTCAGGACTAATCTCTTTGAAGTATTCAGATTTATTATAGGAGCAAGAAGAAACCTGAAATATAAAATAACATGCAAAAAAAAATCTAATCAAAAATCCATATAACCGTTTGGAATGCAAGATATAAACCTCCGGTATTTTTTTCAGCTTGAGGACCATTCTTTCAGCCTATCATTTATCACTTGTTAACTATTTAGCTTTCAGTAATTTCACGTCAAATATTAAAATAGCACCGGGAGGAATACCTTCCCTGTTTTCGAAATCACCTTGTGTAAAATAAGGTGGAATAATTATCCTGGCACTATCACCTTCTCTCATACGTTTTAGCCCCATTTCCAGACCTGATTCAACACTACCTTTTCCTAAAATAATATCCGAGGTGAAGGCTTTGCTTATGTTTCCGGGGTATGAGCCATCTATTAACCGGATAATATAATTAAATTCAACCTGATCATTTTCAGAGGGTTTATTCCCCTTACCTTCTGTTAATATCCCGAACCAAATCCCACTTTCAATTTCCTCCAATTCCCAACCCGTTCTCCTGACAAAATTGTGTATATGATCCCTGTTTCTTTTAACAATCGACCGATTTACCTCAATCAGTGCATTGGTTACCTGCTTTTCGTCTAATATCTGAACCGGTTCACCCTCCTTTATTTGTTTACACGAAACTAAAAAGGCAACAATGAGAATCATATAAAAATATTTACTCATCCCAATTCAGCATTATATTCCTTCAATATTTCAATCATTTTTACCTCGGCTGTTTCTATGGGTAAGGGCATTTCGCCACCTGCAGCATTTTTATGTCCGCCCCCACTAAAATGTTTGCGCGCTAATAGATTAACATCAAATGATCCCTTCGAACGAAGTGAAAGCTTCACATGATCATCCTTTTCAAGCATCAAAACTGAAAACTTTAAGCCTGAAATTGAAAAAGGCATATTGACAAATCCTTCAGTATCTCCCATTTTAAAACCATATCTATCCATTTCTTTGATCGTAAGACAAATAACCGCTGAATTTATTTCAGGGATAATCTTCATTTTATCATTTAAACAATATCCCATTAACCTCATCCTGTTTTCAGAGTAATTATCATAGACTTCTGAAAAGACTCTGTCCCGGTCGATTTCATAGCTTAATAATTCGGCCATATTATTCCAAACTCCGGGATAGGCACAGGAAAAACTGAAATTTCCGGTATCAGTCATTATTCCGGTGAATATACATTCTGCTATATCCTTATCCAGAACATCAGAAAAACCAATCTGCTTTACAAACTCAAAAACCAATTCAGCTGCAGAGCCAATGCCGGGTTCCGAAATAGTAAGATCAGCCATGCTTTCAGGATTTGGATGGTGATCGATAACAATTTTATAAGCTGTCGAATTTTGGAAGTAATCAGCTGCTTTTGCCAACCTGTCTATCCCGTTAAAATCTACATAAAATATTAAATCTGCATTTTTGATGACGCTTTTTGCGATATCAGGTTTTAATTCAAAATTAATGATTTCCCCGGCCGATTTCATCCATGTAAGATAATCGGGGAGTTCATTTGGAGAGATCACGGACACCTTTTTCTTCAAAGATTTAAAAACATTTACTAAAGCCAGGCTAGCACCAATAGCATCCCCGTCAGGATTTACATGAGTGGTAACGAGTATATTCTCAGCTTGCTCTATTCGCTCGCGAAGGCTTTTTAAGGGATATTTTGAAAGATTCATATTTGATTTTAACAAGGCTTAAAGATACTATTTAAATTATTAATACATATCCTCAAACTTAAGAGAGCAGCTTGAGGTTTCGTACTCCACACATCATCAATGCAGATAATTCAAAAATAAATGATAATTTCGCATCCGGAAAATAATAAACAATCTAAATACTTGAAATTATGAGCGGAAAACTCACTTTTACCATGATTAAGCCGGGGGCAGTAGAAAAGGAGTATATTGGACCCATTCTAAAAATGATTAATGAAAATGGCTTTCATATTGTCGCCATGAAACTACTTCAATTAACTATTCCTGATGCCAAAGCTTTTTACGAAGTTCATAAAGAAAGACCATTCTACAACAGTTTGGTTGAATCAATGACGTCGGGACCTATTGTTGCGGCCATTTTGGAAAAAGAAAATGCAGTTGAAGCTTACAGAAAGTTAATCGGAGCTACCGATCCATCCAAAGCAGAGGAAGGAACCATCAGAAAGCTATATGCCGATTCTATTGAGGCCAATGCTGTTCATGGAAGTGACAGTGATGAAAATGCTATAATTGAAGGAAACTTTTTCTTTTCAACCAGCGATAAATTTTTCAAAGGATAAGAAGCTTTATTTTAAATCAGAAGTCTCCGGTAAAAATATGGGATTGCGAGCGAAGCGCGGCAATCTTTTTAGGTTTTATTAGTTTTACCTGACAACAATGATTTCAAATTACTAAGCAGGTCTTGATTATCTCAGAACAATGTTCTCAATTATATCTATTCCTGCTTTTTCATTTAATCGTTTTATCAGATCAGGTTTTATCATCATAAGCTGATGCCGTATTACAGACGATCTGAGATGAACGAACAAGGTATTATCCTTAATATACAAATTCTGAGTTGAATTTGCCACAGTCTTTCCCAAAAGCTCATTCCAGGCATTCAGAAGCCTGTTTTCCGCCATTTTCCCCTCCAATCCCCGCTCTTTCAGAATAGCGTTGATAATTTCACGTATCTTAACTGTTTCACTTTTTCTCATTCTCCGGAAATAATATTTTGATTTTCCTCAATTCTAAATATTTTATTTTCAATATTGAGGCGGCTTAAAACCTTTTTCATCCTTTCCTCATCGGTGTCGGTAATAAATATCTGTCCAAACTTTTCTTCAGAAACAACTTTGATAATCTGTTCCACTCTTTCGGAATCAAATTTATCGAAAACATCGTCAAGCAGAAGGATTGGGAACTGTTTTGATTTTTCTCTTATAAAATCGAATTTTGCAAATTTCAATGCCAGTTGATAAGTTTTCTGTTGACCTTGGGAGCCGGTCTTTTTCAATGGATAATCTCCGAGCAACATTTCCAGCTCATCGCGATGGATACCTGCAGAAGTATATTGAATAATCAGATCCTTTGCCCGGTTCATCTCCAACAAATCAGACATCTCATTTTCGGCTAACTGACTTTTGTATTTCAGGCTGACATTTTCTTTTTCTCCAGAAATTCTTTTATAAAATTTATTAAAAACCGGAACAATTCGTTCAATAAAATCTTTTCTCTTTTCATAAATCACCTTTCCATAAAGGCTCAACTGGCTATCATACACCTCAAACATTGCCGGATCGGGTTTTGAATATCCTGCTACAGATTTTAAAAATTTATTACGCTGAAGTAATATCCTGTTATAATTCATAATACTCTCAAGGTACAGCCTGTCGTACTGAGAAATTACTCCATTAATGAATTTTCTTCTTTCCTCTCCTCCATCAAGAATCAGACTAATATCTGAAGGAGAAACCATAACTAATGGGATTAAACCAATATGGTCGGAAAGCTTTGGATAGTCCTTTTTATTTCGTTTAAACTGCTTTTTCTTATTTTGCTGAATGCCACAATATATATTTTCCTGGGCGCCATCTCTTTCATACTCACCTTGTATGACACAGAATTCTTTGGAATGATTAATATTCTGACTGTCAATTGCATTAAAATAGCCTTTTGTGAGGGAGAGATAATGGATTGAATCGAGAAGATTCGTCTTTCCGACTCCATTATTCCCCACAAAACAATTAATCCGTTCATTGAAGTTCAATTCAATGTCCTCATAATTTTTAAAATTCAGAAGGGAAAGCTTTTTTAGATGCATAATTGTAGTTTATTTTTCAAAGTTACAAAAAAGCATTATGTACAATGAAGAATAATTATTAAATGATATGTTTTTTAATAATAAAAAGCATGATTACCGTGTTCATTCCCAAAAAAAAATTAAATTTGCGATGTTTTTGAAAAAATAAGAATAATACAGATAAAAAATGGCTAAAAAAGCAAAACAACCACAAGCAGATAGTTTAGAAGGAATAGAACAGGCGTTAACCCGCACTGAACAATTTATCGAAGATAATTCAAAGCCCCTTACTTATATAGTTGGAGCCATTGTTATCCTGATAATCCTCTTTATAGGTGCTAAGAGATTTTATTTTACTCCTTTGGAGCAAGAAGCTGCAGGACAAATGTTTATGGCAGAGAAGTTTTTCGAGCGTGATTCATTTGAGCTCGCATTGAATGGCTACGGAACCTATCCTGGTTTTGTTGAAATATCGGAAGATTACGGGATGACAAAAGCTGCTAATCTGGCTGACTATTATGCAGGTGTTTGTTATTTAAAACTGGGTGACTATGAGAAAGCTATTGATTATCTCAATAAATTCAGCACTGAGGATATTTTAGTAGGTTCGGCGCAATACAGTTCTATTGGAGATGCTTACGTGGAGCTAAATGATATGGACGCGGCACTTAAGGCTTATAGAAAAGCAATTTCTGAATACGAAAATAATTTCACTACGCCACTTATTCTGAAAAAGATGGCATTGGTTAACGAGGAGCTTAATGAAAATAGTGAAGCAAATGCTCTTTATAAATCGATTAAATCTGAATATCCCGAATCTGAGGAAGCCAGGGATATTGATAAGTATATTGCGAGGACAAACTAAATAATAATTATTAAGGGTCAGTTGCAAACAACTGACCCTTTATAATTATTGATTAGTTCTAAACCGGTTGCCCAATCCCACCATTCTAATAGCTGTTACCGCAGCTTCATCCCCTTTGTTACCGTGTTTGCCTCCGGCTCTGTCGAGGGCTTGTTGCTGATCGTTTGTAGTAAGCAGTCCAAATACAAAGGGCAAATTGTATTTCATATTAAGCTCAGTTATACCTTGAGTGACCCCCTGACAAATAAAGTCGAAATGCCGCGTTTCTCCCTGAATAACACATCCCAAAACAATAACTGCGTCTACATCTGAAAATTCAGCGAAATATTGAGCTCCCAGAACTAATTCAAAGCTGCCTGGCACCCATTCAATAAATATATTCTCGTCCTTTACTTTATGTTTCTTAAGAGTATCAACGGCGGCTTTTAGCAAAGCTCCGGTTATTTCTTCATTCCATTCAGCCACAGCAATCCCGAACTTCATTGCTGAAGCATCGGGAACCTGTTCAGGTTTATAGGTAGAAAGATTCTTCAGATTTGTAGCCATGTTACAAACTATCTCTTTGGTAAATTATAGCCACGCTGTTTGGCCGCCTCTTCTATTCTCTTTTGGAAATTCGATTTTGGTTTAGCCTTTGCCTTCTTTGCATGTAACTTCTTTCTTAGTTGCTCCTCATCGATAAATAGCTTGAAAATATAGTTCTGACCCAGGGTGATCATATTTGCAAGGAAATAATAGTACGTAAGACCTGATGAGAAATTATTCAGAATAAGCATAAACATTACGGGCATAATATACATCATACCTTTCATTCCCGGCATTTGACTATCCATACCTGTTGGATTGGAGTTCAACTTCATCGACAACATGGTTGAAACGGTCATTAACAAGGTAAAAAGACTCACATGATCGCCATACATTGGTATAGTAAATGGGAGATTAAGTATTGAATCATAGGTACTTAAATCATGTGCCCAAAGGAAGCTCTCCTGCCTCAATTCAATAGAGAGAGGGAAGAAACGGAACATGGCATAAAGAATAGGCATTTGAAGTAGCATTGGTAAGCAGCCACCCATTGGATTTACACCAACCTTTCTATAAAGAGCCATGGTTGCCTGTTGTCTTTCAACTGATTTTTCTTTAGGAATTTTGCTGTTTATTTCATCAATCTCTGGTTTTAATGCCCTCATCTTCGCCTGAGAAAGGTAGGACTTGTATGTGAGTGGGAATAATGCTGTTTTAATAATAAGAGTCAGCAGTAATATAATAATACCGTAGTTTCCGATGAAATTATTCAGCCAGTTAAATATGGGAATAATAATATAAGCATTTAAAACCCGAATTATCGATCCTCCAATGGTAACCAGTTCATCGAGCTTAAAGCCTATTTTCTTTAAAGTCTGGAAATGATTTGGCCCAAAATAGAATTTTACAGGCATTTCAAAATTGGATGTTCTATCGTATGGAACATTTAACTCCGAATTAAAGTGTCTGATGTATTTACTGTTTTCATCCTGAAGCTCTGAACTCATATATCCACCTTCAAAAGCTTTATCTTCAGCCAATATTACAGAGGAGAAAAACTGCTGCTTATAGCCAAGCCATTGAATCTTAGTAGTTTCTGTAATTTCCTGAATATCTTGTTTAGATCTGAGTTTGAATTTTTCGATATCTCCTTCAAGAAATCGATAATACAAATTGGTGTAGCTCGATTCATTTTGTCTTCCTTTTTCGTGTTGGGGTGAAAAAACTTCCCATCGCAACTGAACATTATCTGTTCGATAGGCATCCATGCCTTTCATTTTAAGGTCAAAATCCAATAAATAGGAATCCGGGTTAACCGTGTACTTATATTCAATAAATGCTCCAAATGAATCCACATTTAGTCTCATCACCAGCGATTTTGGACTGGTGCTTACCACTATGTTTTCGGCCCCTTCCTCCAGATCAAAAAAGAGGTCATTGGTTTTAATACTTTTGCCATCAGAAAAGAACTCAAGTCCAAATTGATTTTCCTCTCCCTGAAACAAATACAATGGAAGTGAATCATGATCCCTGTAATTTTTAAGTTCTACAGAGAAGGGCTTACCTCCTTTTTTTGATATTTTCAATATCAGATTTTCATTTTCAATAGTATAAAAGGCATTTTCTCCTTCAAGACCTGATGAGAATACACCGTAATCCACATTATTTTGCACAGGGGTATTAGCCACAGTTTGGGAAGGGGTATTCTGCGATGCAGGGGTATCTATTGCATTGGCTGCAGCGAGAGCAGCTGCCTCCTGGTAGTTAACCATGCTTATTGAATCGGCAATTCTTTTTTGCTCCGCCATTTCCTCACGGGAAGGCTTGGTCAATAAACTATATCCTATAAGTATTGCTATAATTAAGGCAATACCTGTAATTGAACTTCTATCCATTTTAAAATTTAATATTTTCTAATTAGACTCTTTCTTCAAAATTGCAGCCTCAACAAAACTAACGAATAGCGGATGCGGCTTCAAAACACTACTGCTGTATTCGGGATGGAATTGCACGCCAACAAACCATGGGTGATCTTTCAACTCCATTATTTCAACTAATTTTGAATCAGGATTAATTCCGGATGCCAGAAATCCTTTGGATTCAAAACTTTTCAGATAATCACTGTTAAACTCATATCTGTGTCTGTGTCTTTCGCTGATATTTTTCTTTCCATATGCCTTAAACACGAGACTATTTTTATTTACATGGCAGGGATATGAACCAAGCCTCATCGTCCCTCCTTTTTCAGCAACCCCCTTTTGTTCCTCCATCAGGTCAATCACCGGATGAGCAGTCATATGGGTCATTTCTGTGGAATGCGCATCTTTGAAGTCAAGAACATTTCTTGCAAATTCAATAACGGCACATTGCATACCCAAACAAATCCCAAAATAAGGAATTTTATTTTCGCGGGCATATTTTACGGCAAGAATTTTTCCTTCAATACCCCTGTCGCCAAATCCCGGAGCCACAATAATTCCATCATTCCCCGATAAAATTTCACCCACAGTCTCCGGATTTATATTTTCAGAATGAAGGCATTTCAAATTTATCCGTGCCGAATTCACCGCTCCGGCATGGGTAAGTGATTCTATTATTGATTTATAGGAATCGTGCAATTCAACATATTTACCTACTAAAGCAATATTAACAGATTTTGAAGGATTCTTAAGCTTGTCGACAAAAATCTTCCATGGCTTTAATTCAGGAGGGCTTAAAATAGGAAGATCCAGTTTAATAAGAGTAGTTTCATCAAGCTTTTCTTTCAACATTAACAAAGGAACCTCATATATTGTCTTTACGTCAATCGATTCAATAACAGAGGGCAGATCGACATTACAGAAGAGGGCTACTTTTTTTCTAATATCTTTATTTAAAGTTCTTTCGGTTCTCAACACCAAAATATCAGGCTGAACACCATTTTCCAATAAATTTTTAACAGAATGCTGTGTCGGCTTTGTTTTAAGCTCTCCTGAAGCAGCCAGATAGGGTACTAAAGTAAGATGAATTACCAGTGAGTTTTTCGGTCCTAATTCCCAGCGCAATTGCCGCACGGTTTCAATGTAAGGCAAGGATTCGATATCGCCCACGGTACCACCAATTTCTGTTATTACCACGTCGTATTTGTGCTTTTTACCCAAAAGAAGGATTCTTCTTTTAATTTCATCGGTGATGTGGGGGATAATCTGCACTGTTTTTCCAAGATAATCGCCTCGTCTTTCCTTATTAATTACAGATTGATAAATTCTTCCGGTAGTAACATTATTGGCCTGAGAAGTAGGTACTCCGAGAAAGCGCTCATAATGACCCAGATCGAGGTCGGTTTCAGCCCCATCCTGAGTAACGTAACATTCGCCATGCTCATAAGGATTGAGAGTTCCCGGGTCAATATTGATGTATGGATCGAGCTTCTGTATGGTAACGGAATAACCTCGTGCCTGCAATAATTTAGCAAGTGAGGAAGATATAATTCCTTTTCCCAATGAAGAAGTAACTCCACCTGTTACGAAAATATATTTAGTTGCAGCCAATATTTCTTAATTTTAAAATAAACCGCAAAGTAAATAATTTATTCGCAGAGAGGAGAATTTTAGGCAAGAAAAAACAAATCAAATATCAGGAGCGGTATCGTCCAATACAGAAATCTTGTTTTCAAGCAGCTTAATTTGGTCGTGGGCGTCCTGAATTTTCTTTTGAAACTCCCGAACCATAATATCTGCTTTTTTGGTATTTGCAAAAAAACCAATATTATTTTCCCAAACACTTATATCGCTCTTAAGTTGTTGTAAACGAGTCATCATTTTCTCCCGTTCAAATCGCAGTTTATTGTCGGAGCGAGGCTTCTGGACTATATTTTCAAGCTTATTCTTAAATTTAAGCATGTTTTTTTTATGATCATCAAGGTCTAATTTATCAAACTGGCGATCGATGGCTTCCCTGTATTTCTGTGAAATTTCCTCCTTAGCATTAATTGGAACAAAACCAATCTCAGTCCACCTTCTTTGGAAATCCTTTAATTCATTTAAATTAACTTTTTGATTATCAACAGGGATATAAGCGTTAATTTCGTCGATGAGTTTTTCCTTTTCCTTCAAATTATTTTCATAATTCTTATCGCTGTTAGCATAAAATTCCGATCTTTTATTGAAAAAATGATCACAGGCAGCCCGGAATCTCTTCCAAACCTCATCCGATTGCTTTCGGGGCACAGGACCAATTTTTTTCCATTCTTTTTGTATTTCTATAAGTTGATCTGCTGTAGCCTTCCAATCTTCACTATCCTTTAACTTTTCAGCTGATTCACATAATTTTAATTTCTTGTTCAGATTATCGGTCTGATTGCTCATATTTTCAGAATAGAACTTTCTTTTTTTCTCAAAAAAAGTATCGCAAGCCGATCTGAATCTGGCATACACCTTATTATTATCTTTTTTCGGAGCAAAACCAATGGTTTTCCATACATTCTGAAGTTCTAATATTTCCTTCGTTTTCTTTACCCAAAGGCTATGTTCGTTTATGTTTTCAGCTAAGATTTCTTCTACCTTTTCGCATAAAATTATTTTAGATTCCAGATTTTTCTTTTGCTGATCCTTTAAATCCTGATAATAATCGTGATGCTTTTTATTAATCTTGGAAGTCGCTTCTTTAAACCTATCCCAGATTTCAGTCCGTTGTTCCTTGTCAACCGGACCTATTTCGCGCCATTGGTCGTGTAATTTCTGCAGACTATGAAAAGCATTAACAATATTAGTCTCCAAAATAAGCTCTTCAGCTTTTTCACATATTACTATTTTAGCTTCCAGATTTTTCTTTAAATCAAGATCCCTGAGTTCCTTATTTATTTTTATATAGTCATAAAACTTTTCAACATGATAATTGTAATTCTCCCATAATGTTTTTAAATCCTTCTGTGGAACCAGCCCAACATCATGCCACTCCTTTTGCAAATCGCTAAAGTCCTTAAAGGTTTTATTTATTGATTCATCATTATGAACTAGTTCCTTAATTTTCTCAATTATTTCATATTTCTTTTTAAGATTCTCTACCTTCTCTGATTCATGAATCTGTTCCTGTTGATATCTGATATCTTTATACTTGTTCAGAATTTCCTTTAGCATCAGTTCATCCTCATTTATTCCCGGAGAGAAATCAGTTTCATTGCCTCCACTTTCAAGAAAATGCTTCTTTTTTTCATGAATGTCGGCTTTGTGCTTTTTATAGAACTGAGCTTTGATTTCCTCCACTTCCTTAGATATCTTGTTTACCTTGGGTCCATTAACCAATTCATCCAATACCTTAACAAGATCACTTTTGCTCAACAAAGAGTAGTTAATTTCTTCAATGGTATTCTGAGAAGAACTATCAGCGCCAGCGTTTGCATCATCTGATTCAACAAGCTCTTTTTCCACAGAATCGACCTCGTCTTTATCACTATCTGCTTTTACTTTACTATCAGCTGGGATTTCTTCCTCACTAAGTTTCTTATCGCTAGCTTTAGTTTTTTTAGTCACAGCTTTTTTGGTCTTCTGAACTGGTTCATCAGAATTTATAAGCTGATTTTCCTCTTCCAATAAAGCCTCATCTTTTTTTGCAGCCGCTTCTAAAGATTCGCCTGATGCTTCGTTTAAGGTCTTTTTCTTTACATTTTTGGTATTTTCACCGAATTGTTCATCCTGAACAGAGTTGTTGAGATCGTTCTCCATAAGATTTATTACCCTTGGTTTCTACTTGAAGTACTAAAATACCTATAAATACAGTGCAATACAATGTTTTTTTGATAATTATTAAAAAAACAAATACATGCCACTTCAAATTCGATGCTAAATATAGCATAAAGAAATATACTTATCACCTATACTCTCACCGGATTTTTTAATGTATGAAGCTAATTCAGAAATTTTATATCATGACAAATCAAATAAACTTTTCATAAATAAAGATCGAAATTTAAAACAAAAAAGGGTGACCAAATAAGATCACCCTCCTTTAATTCATTGCCCTTTATCAGGAAATGGCAATTTCTCTTTTAGAATTTTCTAAAGCCTCCTTTTTCTTGAGAAGTGAAATTTGAAGAATTCCATTTTCCATTTTTGCTTCAATCTTGCTCAGATCAACTGAGTCACCCAGTTTAAAAGACCGGTCAAAACCTGAGTAATTAAACTCTATTCTGCTGAAATCTTTATCTTCTGTCTTTTGTTTCTCTTCATGGGAAATCCTGAGAACATCTTTCTCAACATTAATGTTTATATCCTTTTTGCTGATTCCGGGAACAGCCATTTCAAGAAGGAATCTATCTTCTTCCTCCCGGATGTTAACTTTTGGTGATTGAGGATTTAAAAACCCAAAATCATCATTTAAATAACTATCCCATAAATTTGAGAAATTATACAATGAATCATTGCTTCTTCTTAACATACCGTTGTTTGGATAAAATTTTACTAGTTTCATGATATTTGTTTTTATTTTATTAAAAATTAATTGCTTTGATTTGTCATTTTCAACTTATATGCCATTCAATTTTTAAGCTAAAAATGTCATCTAAGCTATTTTAAAAATGTCATTTTGTCCGTTTTAATAATTTACGACTGTCTTTTTGTCTGCTTAATGAATTATTTCCATACATTCGGCTTTATGGAGGACTGAAGTCTTTTATGTAGATTTGTAAAAAATCCAGAAATGAGAATTGATATAATCACCCTTTTGCCAAAATTATTAGACAGTCCGCTAAGTCATTCTATTATTAAGAGGGCAAGGGAGGCTGAGGTAGTTGAGATAGTTGTGCATGATTTAAGAGACTACTCAACGGATAAGCACAGAAATGTTGACGATTATGCTTTTAGTGGGGAAGCCGGCATGGTAATGCAAATTGAACCCATTGACAGGGCTATTTCCAGACTTAAGTCGGAACGTATTTACGATGAAATAATTTACACTTCCCCCGACGGAGAAAATTTCAATCAGAAAATCGCCAATGAATTATCGACGAAGCAGAATATTATTATTCTGTGCGGACATTATAAAGGTGTGGATCAGAGGGTAAGAGATCATTTAATTAGTCGTGAAATTTCTATTGGAGACTATGTTTTAACCGGAGGGGAATTAGCTGCAGCGGTTATTACAGACGCACTAACCCGGCTACTTCCGGGAGCCATGTCGGATGAAAGTTCGGCTTTAAGTGATTCCTTTCAGGATGGTCTTTTATCACCCGAAGTATATACTCGGCCTGCCGAATATAAGGGCTGGAAAGTCCCCGATGTGCTCCTGTCTGGAAATACCAAAAAGATTGAAGAATGGAAACTGAAAAATTCTTTGGATCGCACGAAGAGACTCAGACCGGATATGTTGGGAGAGGAGGATTGATGACAGACCAGGGATCATCTTCTTAATTTCCTGCATTTCATAAGAATTTCATTATATTTGTATAAAGCTAATAATCAAGTCTATGATTCAGGATTTCGCCAACTACTCTGTTGAAATTAAAAAGCTAAAGTATATTACAGAAAGCGGGAAGCAAATCCCAAAAACAGCCATTCTTCGATTTTTCATTGAAGGAAAATCGAATCCTGTTGTAGAATTAATGGGGTATTTTGATCAGGATCAGATATTTGAAATGATCGATAAAAAAGAAGAACTTGATCTCAGTTATTGTTATATAGATAAAATCTCTCTGTCTGACTATCGCAATTCCAGAAATTTGGAAGAAAAACACAGAATAGACATCAATAATTTTAAAGCCGAAAGTAGTTTTTTTGATTCCCCCTTTCATTTGGATTTGGGTCATGCAAATTTTTACGGAGAAACTTTCTCTTTGCAAGACAGCATTGTAGCCAAGGGAGAATTTGTTTTCAATTCTTCAACCTTCGACACTTTAACTAATAATTTCTCTCATTTACATATTAGAAGTAATGGATTCGACTTTTCGAATGTTCATATTATTAATGGGAACATTAGCTTTAAAAATTCGATATTCGGAAATGGAAAAAAAGACTTTCAATACACCGATTTTGGAAAGGGCGAAAAGAATTTTGTAAATATTGATTTTGGCAATGGGGATGTATCCTTCATAAATACTGTTTTTAACGACGGGGATGTTTCATTTAAAGTCTCCCGGTTCGGTAATGGCAAAACCGATTTTCATTACGCTAAGTTTGGAACGGGCGATATTTCATTTGAGAGAACAGAATTTGGCGATAAAGGCGTTGATTTCCGAACTGTTGAATTTGGTACAGGAAGATTTAATTTCAACCGAAGCGTGTTTGGAAAAGGAGATGTGAGTTTTGAGGGTTGTGAGCATAAAGAAGGTAAAAT
>JAIOZM010000006.1 GCA_021740585.1 Bacteroidales bacterium | reverse complement strand
CTGTTTTCAAATTCTGCAATTTGCATTACTTCACCTGTTAAAAGATCAACCAAAACCGGGTCGGTAAAGTTTGTATTTTTCAAGAGCAGGTTCATTCTTCCTTCTTTCATAATATCTTCCTGGGGATGCCATGGCAGCCAGTACGCTACAAGCGATTCATTGTATTGATTTACGAAATGAGCAACCAGGGTTTGGGATGGAAAGCCATCGTCGTACTCTCCAATTCCATAGAAAACACCCGGATCGATTATGGTAAGCTCGTGCGAATTTTTCAGGGGTATGTATGACTTATCGATAAGTGAACATAAATTCTGATAGGAATAATACGCCGGTTTAGGCTCGAAATCGGGATTCGAAAGAATGCATTTCTCGTTTACACCCACTGTTTTTATTCTCGATCCCTTGCGTTCAGGGTAGCCTAAAATACTATCGATTGATGTCAGGTTTGTCCTTTTGGGTTTTTCACCATAACCACTATCATGAACCAGTTTGAAGTAATTGCTCAATCTGGCATTACAAAAATAAACATCGGTAAAAGCCTGCCGTAGCAGCCATTTTGCCTGAATATTCATTCCCCAAGGAGAAATGCCACGATAATCTCTGGAACTGGAATGAGAAGGATACCCACATTCTCCCTGCCAAAATTCTATTTCCGGTTTAATTTCATTGATAACTTCCCATGCCTCAGTTGCTGCATAAATTCTTTCTTCAGGAATGGAACCATAATTGTGATATGTAATAATATCGATATATTCCGCCCCACCATCTTCCAAAAAATCGCGAATAAAAACAGGATCAATACCTGCCATCGATCCGGCCAGAATTTTAGCATCGGGCTGAATTTCCAGAATTACCTTTGCTGTTTCCCTAACCAAATAACCATATTCCTTTCCACTGGGTTCCTTTCCCCAATAATTTCTGTGATTGGGTTCGTTCCATATTTCCCAATAACTTATCTGGTCTTTATATCTTTCGATGGTTGCTCTCACAAAATTTAGCCAGGCCTCCATTGACTCTTCATTATCGGTAGGAGGAGCAGGTTTATATCCATATATTTCAGCAAGTTTGGGATCGTCATAGGTTGTTAATGGTGAATACAATTTATGACCTCCCCCAAGGGTTACAAATGGGATGATAGCATTTTCAAGAGTGGTTCTAAATGCCTTATCGGTTTCATCCCAGGAATAAATTCCCTTTTTTCTCTCAATGGATGGCCAGGATGCTCCCAGACGAGTCCATTTCACACCTATATCAGACATTCGTACCAATAATGCTGAATCAAGTGTACTCGCCTGAATTCCCCAATAGGAGTCCTCAATTTCCGATGAATTCTTTATGGCAATTTTCCCTATTACCTCCAAACTGAATTTTTCTTCCTTAGGAGTACAAGAAAAATTTATCACCAGAAAAAATAATAACGCAGATTTTAAAAAACCAATTTTCATATTCTTTATTTTATTAATTTATTTTCCTTCGTAAGTAAGGTAATCATTTCAACAGCAAACCTTTCGCCTAAAATAGTTTGTCCTTCGCTGTCGAAATGCGTACCGTCGATCGTTTTTAGATTTTCAGTGCGAACACAGGCTGTATATTCAATTTGAGACGGGATCAAAGAAATCATCCGGTTAAAATCAGCTTTATGAGGTTTGTCGAGAGATAATTCACTTACAACAAATGGTAGTTCAGGATTATTAAAATCTTTTCTCAGGGATGATATAAGCAATGTCAATTCATCGGGGTAGGCTTCTGTTCTATTAGAATCGGAAGAACCCTGATGCCACAATATTCCCTTCAACTCACCATAATCCATTGCTATTTTAGTTCTCTTAACCGCCTCATCATAGAATTCCGTACCGGGAAGCCACAATTTAATAGAGGTTCCTCCTTTTGCGTTCACCACAAGTCCTATTTTCTTTTCAGGAAACTGTTCAGCCATTTTCTTTGCAAAACTATAACCCGGACCCAGTTTCTGCATGGAAAGATCCTTACGAATTGAGGAATATTTATTCAAGGGATTGGCGGCAGGTTCCCATAGTCGCAAACTGTCGCCTGTAAAAAGGAATACGTTTTTTAAGCTATCCTTATCTTGATCCCTGATTTCAGCTCTTCCGGCCATATTCGATTGTCCTATAAGGAGGTAGACATCCATTTTTTCAGACTCGTTTTTTGAGTTACAAGAAGAGAGTAAAATATAAAAAATAAGTGCAGGGATAATTACCCAAGGGTTATTTGTTTTCATAAGAAGAAAGTTTTTATTGATTATCATTTGTGTCAGGGAAAATTCATCCATTTAATATTTTACCGGATACTTTTGATAAACCTTTTAAAAATATCAATAATTATAATAAACACAACAAGACCTGACCGGAAAAATATAATCTTTGATAAAAACTTCTGGGAAAACAATGGATATTTAACCCAAAAATTCTATTTTCAAGTGGCCTTCCGACTCATTGCTTGCCCTGAATTCAATACAAAGAAAATTGCTTTTAAACAATTCTCCTGTTTGAAAAGTCGATTTTATAAGACATCCTGATTGCTGAGTTGCTAATAAATAAATTTTGATATTGCACAGGCTTGATTAATTTTGGTAAAAATTAAAGTTTCAGCAAATTCTACAATACACCAATATGAAATACGGAAATTTCGATGATAAGAACCGGGAATATGTAATAACAAATCCGAAAACTCCATGGCCATGGATTAATTATCTGGGGCAAAAAGATTTTTTCTCCCTCTTATCGAACACCGGTGGCGGGTATAGTTTTTTCAGAGATGCCCGTTTGAGGCGAATTACCCGGTACAGGTATAATAATGTACCAATTGATGATAATGGTAAATATTTTTACATAAACGATGGTGGCGATGTATGGTCGCCCGGCTGGAAACCGGTAAAAGCCAAACTCGACACCTATGAATGCAGGCATGGACTCGGGTATTCAAAGATTAAAGGAGAACGAAACGGTATCGAGGCCGAAGTTTTGTATTTTGTCCCATTGGAGGTTCAGGGAGAAGTTCAGCGCGTAAGAATTAGAAATACTTCAGGTAAAAAGAAGAGTATAAAGCTATTTTCCTATGTAGAATGGACACTGTGGAATGCTTTGGATGACATGACTAATTTTCAGAGAAATTATTCAACGGGTGAAGTGGAGATTGAAGGTTCGGCACTTTACCACAAAACTGAATACCGCGAAAGACGAAATCATTACGCCTTCTACTCTGTGAATGCCGATATAGCCTCATACGATACCGACAGAGAAAGCTTTGTGGGTCTTTACAATAGTTTATCTGAACCCGAAGTTGTATTGTCTGGAAAATCGCGCAACAGTAAAGCCCAGGGTTGGTCGCCCATAGCCTCACATTGTCTTGAAATATATCTTGAACCGGGTGAATCAAAGGAGTTTAATTTTGTTCTGGGCTATATTGAAAATAAACAAGAAGAGAAATTTACTGAGCATCCGGTTATCAATAAGAAGAAAGCGCATAAAATGATGGCATTGTTTGAAACTCCTGCTCAGGTCGATGCTGCTATGCTTAAGCTTAAAGCTTATTGGGACAAGCACCTCAGCACATTCAATATTGAAACCGGTGATGAGAAATTAAACCGTATGGTGAACATCTGGAATCCTTATCAGAATATGGTGACCTTTAATTTTTCCCGCTCTGCATCCTATTTTGAATCGGGTATTGGCCGGGGCATGGGATTCAGGGATTCAAATCAGGATCTGGTTGGTTTTGTTCACATGGAGCCGGAATTGAGTAAGCAGCGGATTCTGGATCTGGCAGCTACCCAACTGGCAGATGGTGGAGCTTATCATCAATATCAGCCCCTTACAAAAAAAGGTAATAACGATATTGGAGGAAATTTCAACGATGATCCGATGTGGCTTGTTTTTGGGGTTTCAAGTTATATCAAAGAAACGGGCGACTGGTCTATTTTGGATGAAAAAGTCGATTTTAACAATGACCCCGCACTGGCAGCACCACTTTTTGAGCATTTAAAACGTTCCTTTCATTATAATCAAAATCGATTAGGACCTCACAAATTACCCCTGATTGGCCGGGCAGACTGGAACGATTGCCTGAACCTGAACTGCTTTTCCAATAATCCTGACGAGCCTTTCCAAACTACAGAGAATAAAAGTGAAGGTGCCGCTGAGTCATTAATGATAGCCGGACAGTTTGTTTTATATGGAGAGGAATACATTCAGATATGCGAATATCTGGAGAAAGACGAGGAAATTGCTAATGCACGGGTGGCAATTGACCTTATGAAAGAAGCCGTTGACAAACACGGTTGGGACGGGGAATGGTTCTTACGTGCATACGATTTCTATGGTAAAAAAATTGGCAGTAAGGAAAATGAAGAAGGTAAAATCTTTATTGAATCGCAGGGATTCTGCATTATGGCAGGTATTGGCCTTAACGACGGCAGAGCTGAGAAAGCTTTAAAGTCGGTAAACGAGAGGCTGGCTTGCGAATTTGGAATTGTTTTAAATAATCCGGCCTTCACAAAATATCATATAGAACTGGGTGAAATTTCCACTTATCCTGAAGGATATAAAGAAAATGCCGGTATCTTCTGTCATAATAATCCCTGGATAATGATTGCAGAAACACTGGTTGGAAATGGCGACAGAGCCTTCGATTATTATTCCAGAATTGCCCCTGCCTATAATGAGGAAATTAGTGATTTACACAGAACAGAGCCTTATGTTTACTCTCAAATGATTGCAGGTAAGGATGCTGTAAAACCGGGAGAAGCAAAAAACAGCTGGCTTACCGGAACGGCAGCCTGGAATTATTATGCTATTACACAGTTTATATTAGGAATCAGACCCGATTACGACGGGCTCATAGTGGATCCGGTAATCCCTAAAAGCTGGAAGGGTTTTAAAGTAAAGAGAAAATTCCGTGGTTCATTATATGAAATTGAAGTGATGAATCCTGATCATGTGTCGTCGGGAATAAAAAGTATTTCAATTGACGGAAAAGAAGTTACTGAGCTTAAAATTCCTGCTTTTACTGATGGGAAAATTCATAAAGTAACTGTTACTTTGGGGATATAAATTGCCAAATCAAGAAAACTAAATGGCTGAAGATTACAATGAAATAGACAATGTTTTCTTCAACGACGGTTATACCTTAGCCGGGAGTATATTGAAGAATTTTGTTAGTCAGGGAGGATTGCTCCGGCTTTCAGAAACTTTGTATGCAAATATTGATGAACTGCTTGAAGCCTTTGAAAAAAGGGTGAAAAAAGAGAATCAAAAACTAGATTGCAAAAAGGCCTGCCATTGGTGTTGTACCCAAGCTGTTTTTATAAACCCCTGGGAGGCACACTTTATCTCAGATTACCTAAAAACTAACTTTAATAATGAGGAAATCTCTGATTATAAGATAAAAATTGACTCCAAAGACCTGAATACCAAGTCGATGACAATGAAGAGGCTTTTAACAAACAAACAAGAATGCCCCTTCCTTCAGGAGAAAAGCTGTTCGATTTACCCCGCGCGACCCGTGGCTTGCAGAATCTATCTTTCTATGAGTGTTGAATCATGTAAAAAATTTTATAAGCAACCTGAAATCAGGGCCAATTATGCAAAACTTTACCAATTCCCTCTACATGCAGGTAAAATGTTAAGCGAAGGTTCTGCCGCCTTTTTACGCGATAAAAAGATCGATGTCCCTGTAATTACTCTGGAGTCGGCGATGAATCATATACTCAATACTGAAAACGCTATTGAGTTATGGCTTAGAGGAGAAAAGCCTTTCCCTGTTCCGGAATATAGTGATCAGGATTATGAAGACCTTAAGAATTTTGAGATGAATGAGAATGAAGCCTAAAAGCTCAGAGTATTTTCCAGCGAAGGACGAAAGCCAATCCCCAAAACAATCATCAGCTTGCTTTTAAGATGCGAATTATTATAAGAGTTCCCAGAGCATTCCCCTGCGAATCTTTCTTGTCAATTATTTCCTGCTGAATCGCATTTTTCATTACCTTTTGATATAACTCCAACATTTGTTCTGATAACAACAATCCCTTTCCAAGATTCTTCTGCGTACTCACAGGTGCAGATCTGCCAGCTCCATTGTCGTCAATTTCAATTATGAGGTTTTCTGACTCATATCTTACTCTTATTTCAATCTCCCCTCCTGTTTCCCGGTGCAATACCCCGTGCTTAACTGCATTTTCTGAATGCAATTGAATTATCATTTTCGGAATGGGGAATTCGGTATTTACATCTTCATCTACATTGATTTTAAAGTTGAACTTATCTTCAAACCTAAGCTTTTCAATTTCCAGATATTTCTTTGTAAATAAAATTTCATCTTTTATGGATACAGCTATTTCACCTGAATTATTTACTGCATTTCTAAGTAAAAATGATAAGGATTCCAAATATGAATATGCCTTCAATCTGTCTTCAGTAAGTAGAAGATGGCCGATAGAATTTAGAGAGTTAAAAAGAAAGTGAGGCTCCAGTTGATTTTTTATCGCATTAAATCTAAGCTCGGTTATCTCTTTTTCCCTCTCAAAACGCCTGTTTTGCTCATAACTTAATAAGAAAGCAAGAATATTCATGATGTAGAATCCTAGAATAATAAATGCCGGTAGAATAATAAATCTGAATTCCCAAAAAATATTTTTCTTGTATTGAAGCAGGACCTCATATTTTTTGTCTTGTAAAAGAAGTTTTCCTTTTTCCAGGGTATTCCCGGCAAAGTTTGTAATTCTCAATTCAAATATATCTGTAAATGGAGTCTCCAGTTTTTCCAGCAATTTAAAATCTGAATTATATATCAGGAGCTTATTCTCTTTCATCTGAAAGAAAAAACCATTCTTATTTTCTATCTCCGCAAATTTTAAATAATTGGGTTCTAAATCATCAATTTTTGTGAGATATTCGGGATTCCTGAAATCCACTATTCTAAAAATTTCCTTTTCATTTGTAAAAGCATATATTCCGGATGATTCTTTCCGAAAATAACTGGGTTTAGTATTGGAGCCGATAAAAAGTGAGTCAACAAGCTTTCCCCTTACATCGTACAAATAGGCAGGATATACTTTTCTTGGCGATGAATTGTCTATAATTGATGTGAAAAAATAAAAACCAGAGTCGGTAGCAAAAGAGAAAGTGCTTTGCCTTGAAAAATGCGTTTCAAATTCAATCGGTGGAAACTCAAACTCCAGATTTTCGTCAAAGACCATCAGGTAGGTGCTTGAATCATGAAAAGCCAACTCTGAGTGATTTCGCATATTCCCAGGCGAAGATGACTCCCCGAAGAATTCCGGCAATGAATCCCCATCAACATCCTCTATATTCAAGTTTGACAGACCATTGCCATCGGTTTGAGAAGAGATTACTTTATCGTTGGGAAAATCAATCAGGTAGAGTTTTCTGGGGTATTTCGCATGACCCATGTAAATGAAGACGGCAACATTTTTCTGATCAGAATTTTTTATTTTTAAAGTTTTAATTCCACTAAGGTAAATCGGCTTACTATCCATTTCTGAAAATTGAATGCTATCCAAAAAGTACCTGTGATAATAATTAGTATTCAAACTTATAGGCACAATGGCTAGATAGACCTTATTTTCAATAATGTGCAAAAAGCTGAGATCGGGTAATTGATCACCATCAATATCTTCTATTAAAATAGAATTTTCATCCAAATCAGATATCCTGCCGCCAATGTTCCATTGATTGATTACACTCCTGTCACTGTCAAAACTCATAATCTGAAGAGTGCTTTCCCATTTAAGAAAGTAGAGACTTTTTACTTCCCCTTCAAATTCATAGCTAAGGGTATTTTTTCTTGGTTCTTTTTCCCAAAGTACCTTTTCATCCAGATAATGAACATCCTTTAAAAAAAAATAGACTGCAGGACCACTCAGGATAATGCTAAGTAAAAGAATTAACCATTTTTCTTTAAAGAAAGATGTTGTTAAAAAAAAGATTCTCATTCTAAATAAATAAGGCTTTGAGCTCAGTTAATTTGGCGGGGCTAATCTTAAATTTAAGATATTTTCCATTATAACTTACTTCACAGGCTTTGCTTCGTAAATCCAGTTTCAAAATATGCTCCTTATTAATAAGAACAGAACGATTAAGCCTGAAGAAGTCGTATGCCTGAAGTAGTTTTTCAACATAACCAATATTAAAACTTACCATTTCCACCCGGCCGGTCTTGAGATGTAAGTGAGTATAATTTCCATCCGCTTCACAATACACAAGTTCTTCAGGTTCTATTATTAGCAAGCCTGTTCTAAGATCGAATACCAGCTTTTTAGGTTCTTCCATAAATCGAAATAGCTCTCCCAATTTATCTGAAATATTCTTCTTATTTCTAAACTCTCTAAATCTGTTTAATGAATTCTGCAGATCTTCTCTGTTGATTGGCTTTAAAAGATAATCGAACGCCGAATATTTAAATGCTTCAATAGCATAGCTGTCGTAAGCTGTAACAAATATAATGGCAGGAATATGATTGTCGTTTTTAATGTCCCTGAGAAGATCAAATCCTGACTTCTTGGGCATTTCTATATCTAAAAAGATAAGATCCGGTTTCTTTTCGCGTATTTCCTTGACGGCTTCTTCCACATTCCCGGCTTCAGAAATAATTTTAACCCCTGATATAAGTGAAAGCAATTCAGACAGAACTTCTCTGCTTCTCCGTTCATCATCAATAGTAATTACCCTTATCATTGGCATTTGAATAATGGCGAATATAGTGATTTATAATTATTTATTCATAATAGGAGTTTTCTTATGAGGAAGGTACAGCCGAACGGCTTTGAAAAAATACTTATAATACCTCTTTGAACTTCTGAACAAATTCACCTACCTTTTTTTCGATTTTTCCTTGTTCATTAAGTGCCTGTATAAACGATGTGCCCACAATCCCTCCTGCGGCATATTCACAAACGGTGTTAAATTTTTTCTTGTCAGAAATTCCAAATCCAATCATAAGTGGATTTTTCAAATTCAAATTCTTTATTCTCCGGAAATAGCTCAGCTGATTGCTGCTGAAGTCACTCTGACCTCCTGTGGTAGCATAGTTTGACACCACATAGATAAATCCTCTTGAAAGATTGTCAATCTCCAGAATTCTGGTGTCGCTTGTCTGAGGTGTAATAAGCAAAATATTGTTTATGCCCCGTTCTTCAAACAGAGATTTAAAATGCTCTTCATATTCCTCTGCCGGAAGATCAGGAAGAATTAGTCCGTCGATTCCTGCATGCTGGCATTTATTTAAAAAAATCTCCATACCCATTCTGAAAACAGGATTTATATATCCCATAAGAATTACAGGAATTTGTGTTTTCTGACGCAGGGTTTTAATTTGCTTAAATAGTAAATCAAGATTCATTCCGTTACCGAGCGCTATTTTACTGCTTTCCTGAATCACAGGACCGTCGGCTACAGGATCGGAAAAAGGCATGCCGATTTCTATCATATCAGCTCCGGATTTATCGAGGGTTTCAATTATTTTCATTGTATCCTCTAATTCAGGATAACCTGCAGTGAAATAAACTGATAATATCTGTGCTTTTTTATTTTGGAATAAGCTATCTATTCTATTCATAATTATTCAAATATTTAAGAGAATCAATATAAGCAGCCATATCTTTATCACCTCTGCCCGAAATATTAATTACAATCACATCATTTGTATTAAAGCTCATTATATCCAGAGCTGCTATGGCATGTGCCGATTCGAGGGCGGGAATAATACCTTCAAGCCGGGCACATCTGTATGCAGCGTCGAGTGCCTGCTGGTCGGTAGCTTCAATATATTTCGCTTTTCCTGAATCATTCAGCCAGGCATGCAATGGTCCAACACCAGGATAATCGAGTCCGGCAGAAATAGAATAAGGTTCAATAATCTGTCCGTCGTCATCTTGCATTAAATAAGTCATGCTCCCATGAATAACCCCACGATGACCATTTTTAATACTGGCAGCATTCAAATCTGTATTCACTCCTTTTCCGGCTGCTTCAACCCCAATAAGTTTAACCTTGTGATTATCGATATAATGATAAAAGATTCCTGCCGCATTGCTTCCACCACCCACACAGGCAATGATATAATCAGGATTTTCATCCCCGTTTTGTTCAACTAACTGCTCCTTTAATTCGCTGGAGATTATCGATTGAAAATAGGCAACCAAATCGGGATAAGGATGAGGACCAACCACCGATCCAATGATATAAAATGTATCCTCAGGGTTTGCAATCCAATCCCTCAAAGCCTCATTAGTAGCATCTTTCAACGTCCTGCTGCCACTTTTTGCCGGAACTACTTTCGCGCCAAGCATTTCCATACGCTTAACATTAGGTTGTTGCCTTTCTATATCCACCTCACCCATATACACAATGCATTCCAGACCAAATAAGGCACAAACAGTAGCCGTTGCCACGCCATGCTGACCGGCTCCCGTTTCGGCAATAATTCGTTTTTTGCCCATATATTTTGCAAGCAAAATCTGTCCGAGGGTATTATTAATTTTATGAGAACCGGTATGATTCAGGTCCTCCCGTTTCAGATAAATATTTGCTTTGTAATATTCACTCAAACGGGGGGCAAAATATAATGGTGAAGGTCTGCCGGCATAATTTTTTAGCAAATTACGATACTCCTTCTGAAACCCATCCGAGTTTATTAAATCAAAATAAATATCACCCAATTCTTTAACATTATGCCTCAACATTTCTGGAATATAGGCTCCCCCATATTCACCATAATAACCCTTGCTATCCGAAATAAAATTTTTCATTCCATAGTGTGTATTAAAACAATTTTTATCGGGATTATTCCCTTACAGATTGTATGAATTTGTCTAGTTTATTTACATCCTTAATCCCGGGTTTCAATTCAAATCTGCTATTTAAATCGATGCCAGCAAATGAAGGATGATTAAAAGTTTGTATTTCCGAAGTATCTTCCAGTCCTATTCCTCCACTCAATAAAAAGGGATGCGAAAATTTATAGGATTTTAAAATCTCCCAGTTAAACTTTTTGCCGCTTCCTCCATAATCCCTAGTCAATGTGTCGAACAGAAAATATTCGCAAAAAGGTATATATTCTTTAATGATTTCAAAATTAAAGTCCTGATGGATTCGAAATGCTTTTAGTATTTTATATCCCCCGGAAGCTAATTCGCTACAGTATTCAACACTTTCATTTCCATGTAATTGAATATAATTCAATTGATAAGACGAAACGATTTCTTCAACTTCATTAACACTCGAATCAACAAAAACGCCTGTCTTTTTTACCAATTCAGGAATACACTGAAGGTCGGCCGGCACTAATTTATTTTTAACATATCTGGGTGAAGGAGGATAGAAAATAAAGCCCAGAAAGTCTGGTTTAAGCTTTATAATCTCTTTAAGATTATCAGAATTTGCTATGCCACATATTTTGATTTTCATAATCCCTTTAACTTTTCAATTTACGAATAAAATCCTCTGCTTTTCTACCCGGATTTTCAGAATGCATAAATAGTTCTCCTATGAGAAAGGCATTAAATCCGGAGGCATATAATTCTTTTGCTGTTTTTACATCTTTTATCCCGCTCTCAGCAATTTTTATAATAGAATTGCCTAGCGACTTCTGCAGTTTTATTGCGGTATGAATATCAACATCAAAGGTCTTTAAATTTCTGCTGTTAATGCCCACAATATTATTTTCAGGGCCAATTTTCCCCAATTCACTTTCATCATGTATCTCAAGCAAAACATCCAATCCCATATCATGAGAAATCCTTGTAAAATCTTTTATTTCACTTTTTGAAAGGACTGACGCAATAAGTAAAATGGCCGAAGCTCCCATGGCCTTTGCTTCAATTATCTGGTATTCATCTATAATAAAATCTTTTCTTAGCAGAGCTGTATTGGTTAACAATGCTGCCTCATGCAAATCTGTTATTTCACCACCAAAGTGACCATCTGTAAGAACAGAAATAGCAGCAGCTCCCGCGCTTGAATACTGAGGTATAATGGTTGAAATTTCTGCCCTGGGATTAATATCTCCTTTTGATGGCGACATTCTCTTAAATTCAGCAATTACAGAGGGTTCATTTTTTTTCAACTCATTAAAAAAGGATGGCCTCTCTTTTGCAAAGAATAACCCGCTCTCAAGACTTGAGACAGGAACCTGCTGCTTCAATTTAATCAAAGTCAATCTTTTATGCGCAACTATTTTTTCAAGTATATTCATGAGAGATTAAGATTCATTAATTTTTTAAAAGCTTGCAAAGCTTTGCCCGACCCAAGCGATTCCCCGGCTTTATGAACAGACACTTCCCAGCTGTCGTGCGGATAAAGTGACTGAAGTCCGAGAGCAGCATTCGCGATTACAACATTCTTCTGAGCTGAATTTCCTCTGCCTTCCAAAATAGAAATAAAAATAGCTGCTGCTTCCTTAACAGACAGTCCTCCAAATAAGTCTTCCTGCTTCAGGCTTCGAAATCCCAATTCTTCAGGACTCAGCAAATCCTCACCCTTGTTGGATATAATTTTTACCTGTGAGGTAAGGGATATTTCATCGTAACCATCTAAAGAATAGACAATTTTATATTGTTTATCTGTTTGCTGAAAAATATACTGGTACAATCTAGCCACTTCGAGATTATATACTCCGGCCACCTGATATTGAGGAAAAGAAGGATTAACTAAAGGGCCCAGAATATTGAAGAATGTTTTTAATTGCAGCTCTTTTCTGATAGGGCCAACATACTTCATGGCAGGATGAAAAAGTGGTGCATGCAGAAAGCAGATACCCGATTCGTCTAACTCTCTGGCAAGCTTATCACGATTGTTCGAGAATTTATATCCAAAATGCTCCAGCATATTACTCGACCCGGAAGCCGAAGACACACCATAATTACCGTGTTTGGCTACTTTCTCCCCGGCTCCTGCCACCACAAATGAGGCCAGAGTTGATATATTAAAGGTATTTTTTCCATCTCCACCGGTGCCACAAAGATCGATGGTTTTATACTCTGAGAGATCGGTTTGAATGCATAAATCCAGCAAGGCCTCCCTGAATCCAAAGAGCTCTTCAACCGTAATTAATCTCATCAGAAAAACAGTGAGGAATGCGGTAATCTGACTCTGATTATACATCCCCTTTCCTATACCGGTAAGAAGTTCCTTTGCCTCCTGACGACTAAGTTTCTGGTGTTTTATAAGCCTGTCTAAAATTATCTTCATTGTATTAATTTTTTAAATTCTTTGTAATCAGACTTTTACAAATCCAACCAGTTTGCAATCATTCTTTTCCCCTCTTTTGTCAAAACAGATTCCGGGTGAAACTGAACTCCCTTTAAATCAAATTCTTTGTGAGAAACCGCCATTATCATTCCTTTGTCGTCACGAGCAGTAATAACAATATCTTGTGGAAGATTCTCTTCTTTTATTACCCAGGAATGATACCTGCCGGCGATAAAACTTTCAGGAATATCCTTGAATAACCTGTCCGATGGCTCTTTAACGGTCATATTTGTTGCTATTCCATGGTAAACGCTATCGAGGTTGAATATTTCTCCTCCATAACTTTCAGCTATAGCCTGGCATCCGAGACAAACGCCCAGAATGCTTTTCTCAGGAGCCCATCTCCTTATCAAATCAATTATTATCCCGGCTTCGTTTGGAACACCAGGTCCGGGTGAAATCAATATTTTGTCGTATTTACCCACTTCTTCGAGGCTTATTTTATCGTTTCTAAAAACATCGATTTCCAATCCTGATAGTTCACGTAAATAATTTACCAGAATATATGTGAAGGAATCGTAATTATCAATTACCAGTATTTTCATTTTTCTAATTTTATAAATTCTCGGCCTGTTTTACTGCTTGTCTCAGAGCGCCAAGTTTATTATTTACTTCTTTCAATTCATTTTCTTCAACAGAGGCTGCGGTAACACCGGCTCCCCCCTCATAATACAATTTATTATTTTTACTCAGGAAGGAGCGAATCATTATGGCATGATTCATTTCACCGTTAAAACCAATATATCCCAATGCTCCTCCGTAATACCCTCTGTTTCTGCTTTCCAGCTCATCGATAAGCTCCATGGCTTTGAATTTAGGTGCTCCGGATAATGTTCCGGCCGGAAAAGAATCCCCAAATATTTTGTAGGCTTTGTAGTTGGGGTCTAACTCGCCTGTAACCACCGAAACCAAATGGATAACATGAGAATAAAACTGCACTTCACGAAAAGTGTTCACCCTAACGATTTTGGAATTCCTGGCCAAATCGTTTCGTGCCAGATCGACAAGCATAACATGCTCGGCATTTTCCTTTTCGTCATTACTTAACTGAATTGCCAGCTCTCTGTCCTTTTCATCATCACCCGTCCTTTTAAAAGTTCCGGCTATCGGATTAATCCTGGCAACATTTTCCTCTATAACAATCTGTGCTTCAGGAGAAGAACCAAATATTTTAAATCCGCCGTAATCGAAATAGAACAGATAGGGAGAAGGATTAATACTCCTGAGTGATCGGTAAACATTGAACTCATCACCCTTAAATTCATGACTAAACTGCCGTGAGAGCACAATTTGAAAAACATTTCCTTTTTTACAATGATCTTTTCCACTATTAACCATTTCAATAAATCGCTTATCAGGAATATTTGAGTATTCCTCTCCAATCATTTGAAAATTGAACTGGCCAACGGTTCGGTCTGCCAATATTGAAATCACCTCCTCATATCTGCTGGAAGTCGATTCTGTAATATTTTCAAGCAAATGAAGCTGATTATTGAAATGGTTGAATGAGAGCACAAAACGATATAAGGAATAATTTACCTGAGGAATCCTGGTTTCATTATTTTTTTTGTCCTTAAATTTTATAGTTTCAAAATACTGAATGGCATCGTAAGAAGTATAGCCAAAAAGTCCACCTCTATAATTATCAGGAGAGATCCTCTTCCCGGGGCTTTCAAAATTTTCAATCTCAAATGAGCTGATGAAATCGTTTAATTCATTTACCAGGGTTTTTTCATTCTTTATCTCTGCTTCCTGAATATTCCCGTCGATAAAAGTTTTAGATATCTTTCCGTCCTCTACTTTGAAATTTGCCATTACTTCGAAGCATACATAGGTTTTGGAGTTACGATTTCCATGATAATCGCTACTCTCCAGCAAAATGGCATTTGGGAACTTATCCCTTATTCTCAAATATATACTTACCGGAGTAATCAAATCTGTTATACCCGCAGGAAGGCTGGTTATTTTGCTTATTAATTTTGTTGTTTTCATAAGTTTTAATTAAAAAAAAACGGCCTGTCGGAAATTCGACAGGCCGTTATATATTTTTATATATGGCAAACTATCTCATATCCCGATTGGAATTGAAAAAAGATTGCCACCACCAATTTTTAATGCTATTCAACATATTTGTTTTATTTCAAAAGCAAAATAACTACTATTTTTTCAATTTAAAAAATCTTTATCCCTATTATTTTGTTATTTTAGATCAGAAGTGTTGGGGGAAAATATGAATTTGATACAATATCCCGTACAACAAGGATTTAAAATATCATCTAATTTTCAATTCTGTGATAAAGAAAATTATTATATCAAATACAGAGATCGCCGGGTCTGTTTATGTACTCAGTTTTAAAAGAGATTTTGAATTCCTGCCGGGTCAGGTAATTGGCATTAGTAATCATCTGCAGGAAGCTCCCAGATTGTATAGTATTGCCAGTGGTAATACGGAGGATGTGATTAGGATATTATACGATATAAAAGAAGGTGGCCAGCTTACACCCTGGCTTGCGAAAAGGAAAGCAAACGATTCCATTTTTATTACCAATGCGTCAGGGAATTTCATTTCAGAAATGAATGAAGATGCCTGTTGGATTGCTTCAGGAACAGGAATTGCTCCCTTCGCTTCTATGTTTTTTTCAGGAAATTATAACAACAAGCTATTAATCCATGGCGGTAAATTCCTTGAATCTTTTTATTTCGGGAATGAATTCAGAGAGAAACTCGGCAAAAATTATGTGCGATGCTGTACCAGGGAAACCGGCGATGGTGTTTTCGAAGGCAGATTAACCCATTATTTAAAAGAAAAAGACGATTTGAATCCGGCTCATAAATATTACCTTTGCGGAAGTGCGGAAATGGTTGTGGAAACAAGGGATATTTTGCTATTAAAGGGAATTTCATTTGGGAATATTGTCGGGGAGATTTATTTTTAGTTTTAACTTATGAAAAAATCACTGCTGGGAAAAACACTTGCTGAATTGGAAGTAGTAGTAAAGGATTTGGGAATGCCTGCTTTTACGGCTAAGCAAATTGCTGACTGGCTATATAAAAAGACTATTTCCTCCATCGACGATATGCAAAACATATCTCTGCAAAACAGAGAAAAGCTGGGAGAAAAGTTTGTTGCCGGATTTAGCAATCATACTCAGGTTCAGGCATCTGTTGATGGTACTAAAAAATATCTTTTTGCTGCTCAGATAAAAAAATTCGTTGAAGCCGCCTATATACCTGAAAAAACCAGAGCCACCCTATGCGTTTCCAGTCAGGTTGGCTGCAAAATGGGTTGTCTTTTCTGCATGACAGGGAAGCAGGGGTTTCAGGGAAATCTTTCTGCCGGAGAAATAGTAAATCAGATTCTTAGTCTGCCCGAAAGAGAGAAGCTCACCAATATAGTCTATATGGGAATGGGCGAACCTCTCGATAATACTGAAGAAGTTTTGAAAAGTCTGGAAATACTGACTGCTCCCTGGGGGCTGGCCATGAGTCCGAGAAGAATCACTGTTTCCACCATCGGCATTCTTCCCGGAATGACAGAATTTCTTGAAAAAAGTGAATGTCACCTTGCTATTAGCCTCCATACTCCCTTTGAGGAGGAGAGAAAGAAGCTGATGCCAATCCAGAATATTTTTCCAATTAAAGATATTATCGAAAACCTGAAAAAATATGACTGGTCAAAGCAAAGACGGGTCTCCATGGAGTACATTATGTTTAAAGGCCTGAATGACACTGAAAAACACGTTCGTGAGCTCAGCCGGCTTTTAAGTGGCATTAAATGCAGGCTGAACCTCATAAAATTTCATCCGATTCCCGATACTCCGCTTTTGGGAAGCGAGCCTGAAGTTATGGAATATTTCAGAGATGCCCTTTCCGCAAGAGGGATTACCTCCACAATCCGACGTTCACGTGGCGAAGACATCTATGCTGCCTGTGGAATGCTATCGACCAAGAGCCTTACAGAATCTAAGGAGCAGGATTTTTAAGCTGCCTTCTCTTTAAAATATTCAGCATTATAAGTGAAATAGCTATAATGCTCATTCCTGCTACAGCAACGGCACTGATTTTCTCCTCAGGGAGAATTATAAAGGCAAGAATAGCGCCCATAACCGGTATCAAAAACTTCCAAAAATTAAGATCCGATACTTTTACTTCAGGTCGTTTTAAAAGAGTAAACCATATTGAAATAGCGGTGGCCGATAAAAAGCTTAACCAGGCCAGGGAGGCATAATATTCCAGAGGCTTAATCGCGGGATGAAATCCTTCAAATGGCAATGAGAACAGATACAGTGTGGCACCTCCAATTATCATCGTTGATGAGCTAAGTACCAGTGGAGGTATATTTTTCGCATCGCGTGCCACAAAAACATTTCCAAAGGACTTAAAAACGATCATCCAGTGCAAAAATCCTCTTTCTTTTAATCCATTTCCCTCGTGTAAAATCGGGAAAATCGAGTGCATTCCCACCTTCAGCTATCGACATTTCCGATAATGGAGTAACTGCACTCCAGGCAGCAGCATCGTATGCATCAAGGGGTGCCTCCTCCTGTCTTTTTACGATTTCAACAAAAGCATTGTCCACAAAGAAATCCATTCCTCCATGTCCTGATCCTTCAGCAAATTCGCCATATTTTTTCCATAGAGGGTGATCATATTTTTTGAGGAAATTGTCCATCGCATCCCATTGATGAGGCTCACTTATACCCTCCACATATAATCGCTTATTGTAATAATCAAATTCCGTGATTCCCATGGTGCCCTGAATACGGAAACCCAGTGAATAAGGACGCGGTGAATTTGTATCATGAGTTACAATGATCGTTTCCCCCATCGCAGTTTCGATGGTAGAAGTTACAATATCACCCAATTTCCAGTCGAGCTTTGCATTTGGATGATCGCTTCCACCTTTGGGATTATTCAAAATATAATTTTTAAGTCCTCTCGACTTTGTGGCAAAAGAGGAAATTCTGGTAAAGCGGTTCCCCCGATTGATGTCCATCATGGCGGCTACCGGACCCAAACCATGAGTAGGATACAAATCGGCGTTTCTTTTTAGGGAATGTTGCGTACGCCAGGCAGCTTCAGAGATTCCTTTTGACCCAAACTCAACTCCTTCACCATATGCTGAAATACCATCATTAAATTTCACCCCTCTTAAATCGTGCTGATAACCGCAACGTCCGTGAAGCATTTCTCCAAATAAACCCTCTCTTACCATGTTCATTACAGCCATAACATCTCGTCTGTAATTAACATTTTCGAGTATCATAAGGGGGACACCGGTTTCCTCATGAGTATCAACCAAATCCCAGCATTCAGCCATAGTTGTTGCCGCAGAAACTTCAACTCCTGTATATTTCCCGGCTTTCATGGCATCAACAGCCATGGGTGTATGCCATAACCAAGGCGTTGAAATTATCACACCGTCGATATCATTTCTGGCCAGCAGATCTTTGTAGGAATTTTCGTGATCGCCATAAACAGCTGCCTTTGGATATTTGGCATCTATAATCATTTTTTGAGCTATTTCAATCCGCTTCGGATCAATGTCACAAATGGCAGGAATTTCAACATCCTCTCTGTTCAGCAAATTCCCGAGGTGATTGCAACCTCTTAATCCCACTCCTATAAAAGCAATTCTCGCTTTTTCCTTCAGAATAGATTTTGCGAATATCCCTGAAGGAGCCGCCAAAGCAGCCCCGGCAATTCCCGAGCTTCTGATAAAAGACCTTCTGTCCATAGTATTAAAAATTTGATTTGTATTTTTCCCATAAATCCTCTCCCTGATCAAGAACCTTGATAACAAAACTATAACTATAGGAATTATAGGGTAAAGAATATTCTGTATGCGGCCTTGCACCCCAGCTATTATCTCCACCTACTCCCATCTGTTTGTAATCAATATTCAGAAATACATTGGGAGAAGGCTTAAGATCTGTAGTATGCTTCTCTTCCCGCGATTCTCTGTTCAACTGATCGATGCTGTAATTCAATGCCGAAAATCCAAAATGCGGCTTGCCCACAAACAGCAAACCTTCCCCACTTCCATCCGTCAATGAAAACCATCGGGTATCTGTTTTGTAACCATTCTCTTCAGGAGCTATATAAGGGATATATTGATCTTTCACTTCCGATTGATAGAATCCAACCATAGCACTGCTTTTCCTGTCCTGATAATTTTCGTGAGGGCCTCTTCCAAACCAACTTAATTGATCGTATTTTTCATTAAGAGTTAAAGACATCCCGAATCTGGGTAAATCAGGAATATTTTTTCCTTTAGCTTCCATTTTTGATGTAACCTTTATTTCTCCCTTACCACTTATTTCATAATTAACAGAGTAATTCGCATTCACTTCCGGAAGAAAATAATCAGCCACAACTAAATAATATCCAAAACTGTTAAGATCATGCCGAATACTCTTTAATAATGCATTCCTGCCTGCCTCTTTCCAAACTTTTTGTCTTTGAGGCATATTATTTCCAAAATCATTTTCCGTTGGCGCTCTCCAGAAATTTATGCTCAAAGGTTCCGAAAGGAAATCTTTTTCAGACTTAATAATTGAGGTTAAAAATCCAGTTTTTTTAGAGAAAACAAAACTGATATCATTAGCCGAAACCTTTATTTGCGAGCTTGATTCTGCCACAGCTTTGGATGCTTCATCCTCTTTTTGGAGGATTTCAATTTCGGGTACCGGCACAAGGAATTGTTCCGATGCCACAATATGTCCTGAAGGAATCAGCTCATCGCCTGTAAGGTCAAATACAATAAAATTAATGAAGTACTCTTTATTTACTTCCGGTTTAAAAGGCTCTAAGCCTAATGTTAGAATACGTGATTCGCCCGGTGGGATATCAAGGTTCATAACCATTCCTTCCTGTAATACCTCTCCTTCAGCTTCCAGTTCCCAATAAATCCCATATTTGGAAAGATTGGTAAAGAAATACTCGTTCTTTACTTCAATTTCATCGAAAGAAAAATCGACCGGAGTAAAACTCACATTTTGATATACCTTTTTTACTTCATGGAGTCCGGGATGAGGTGTTCTGTCGGGAAATACAAGTCCGTTTAAGCAGAAAGTGCCGTCACTGGGAACATTTTCCGGACCGAAATCACCTCCATAAGCCCAATATTTTTCTCCTTCTTCGGTATATTTAGCAAGGCCTTGATCTACCCAATCCCAGATACTCCCACCCTGCAACTGATCGTATTTTTTAATAGCAATCCAATAATCGTTTAAATTTCCTGTTGAATTACCCATGGCATGGGCATACTCGCATTGGATCAGAGGTTTCTCCTTCCATCTTTCAACATAACCCAGCATTTGAGGAATGGTAGCATACATGGGACAATAAACATCAGTATTGCGTTTTCCTTCGGCTCTTTCATAGTGCACCGGTCGGCTTAAATCTCTCGATTTAATCCAATCGTAGGTGGCATCGAAGTTCACTCCGTCTCCCGCTTCATTTCCCAGAGACCAGAATATTATGGAAGGATGATTTTTATCTCTTTCAACCATACGGATAGTTCTGTCGAGATGAGACTTCATAAATAAAGGGTTGTTGCCCAGTGTTTTATCGGGATCATAACCCATGCCATGCGACTCAATATTCGCCTCATCAATAACATAAAGTCCGTACTTATCGCATAGCTCATACCATTTTGGGTCATTTGGATAATGGGACGTTCTGACTGTATTAATATTATTCTGCTTCATAAGCTGAATATCCTTCAGCATTAAATCCTCAGAAATTACATGCCCTTCATATTCGTCGTGCTCGTGTCGGTTTACACCTTTTATCAAAATTGCTTCCCCATTAACCAAAAACTGGCCATGTTTAATCTCGGAGGACCTGAATCCAATTTTGCCGGATACAAATTCACCTACCTCATTTTTTTCATCTTTAAGAGAAATAGAAAGAGTATATAAATTTGGAATTTCCGCACTCCATTTCTTAGGTGACTTAATCAATTCTGAAAACCTGATTATGGTTGAATTCCCTGATTTCAATTTGAAATCTTCCGACCTCATTAAGATTTCTTTCTCAGTATCGCTCAGCTGAACGTTCAGAATTCCTTTTACAGATTTTTCATCATTATTTACAATTTCCACCTCCAGCTCAAAGCTTCCATCTTCGTAATTATTTACCAGTCCGGCTTTAACAAAGTAATCTGATATATGTGTTTTTGGACTTGAATAGAGATACACATCCCTTTCAATTCCGGAAATTCGCCAAAAATCCTGACACTCCAGCCAGGAACCGTCAGACCATCGATAGACCTCAACCGCGACAGTGTTGCTTCCGGGTTTTATATATTTGCTTATTTCAAATTCCGCAGGGGTTTTGCTTCCCTGACTATAACCCACTTTTTCTCCATTCACCCATAAATAAAAAGCCGATTTAACAGCTCCAAAATGAATATATGTTTGCCTTCCTGACCAGTTCTCAGGTATAATAAAATCTCTGCGATAAGATCCAACAGGATTATAATCGACCGGTACCTCAGGTGGTTTTGGATCTGAAGTCCATTCATAAGGAATATTCACATAAATGGGTACCCCATAGCCTTGCAATTCCCAATTTGAGGGAACTTTAATTTCATCCCACATGCTAATGTCATAACCGGGTTTAAAAAAATCTACAGGTCTCTCGGCAGGACTCTTTACCCAGTTAAACTTCCACTTTCCGTTAAGCGATTGATAAAATTCTGACGAGGAAGGGACATTGGCATGAGAGAGTTTTTCACTTTCAAAAGCAAAGAAACTTGCCCGTGGTTTCTGCCGATTTATATGCACAATGTCGGTGTTTTGCCATTCTTTTAATTCCTGAGAATAGCCCTGAAATACACAGATCGTAAGCAGTACAATGAATATGTTTATTGTTTTCATAAAGGGAGGTTTATTGTGAACTGAAGATTTTCATGTAAATGTATAAAATAATAGTCGATTCGAAATGAGCCTGATCCACTTTGAAATGAAATACAATTCCAGAAAAATTATGAGTTGAATTCCCTCTCAATTATAACTTTCATTTCATTTTCATTCCTTAAAATATCCTCAAGCAAACAAATCTGATTGCGTGTTCTAACAAGATTGTGCGAAGGATATTTGATATTATAATACTTACTACCCTGCAAATAATCGCTTAAAAAGCGGATGGATTGCATATAGGCAAAAATGGCCGGTGCTAAGTGGAGGGTTTCAATTTCGACAGGTAGCAGCAATGTTTTTAATGATTCTGCGAATCCCCGGCTAAAGTCTTCAAAAACATTGAGATTAAAAGATACTTTTGACACATCCGGTTCATCTTCAGCTGCTGTGTTTCCGAATGAACGAAGAGCATCGCCAAAATCAGAATGGACAATGCCCGGCATCACGGTATCAAGATCAATTATTGCCACAGGATTAGCATTCCTGTCGAACAGAATATTATCGAGTTTGGGGTCCATGTGAACCAATCGCCGGGGAAGCAGACCTGATGAGGCAAGCTCTGGGACCTGAAGCATTTTATGTTCCAGATTCAGTAAGTATTTTATTTCCTTGTTGGAATTTTGCCGGAAAATAGCAGAAGAAAGATCAACTGCTTCTTTAAAATTTTTTATCCTGAAGGGCAAATTATGAAAATCAGGGATGGTTTCCCTAATTAGCTCCACCGGAAGATCAGAAAGGAGTTCAATAAACTGGCCATAGGATTTGCCTGCGTTAAAGTATTTTCGATCGTTATTGCCGGCATCCGGATCGTGATCAATGTAATCCATTAATCTCCAGTAACTTTCCTCTTCTTTATAAAAAAGATCTCCTTTTTTTGTTTTATAAAAGTTTGGAAATTCCCAATTCAGATTTCTTATTCCAACTTTTTTAGCAAGATGATTAGAGATTAGAAATGTATTCTGCATGAGGCCATCCGGATCCCTGAAAACCAAATTGTTAAATTTTTGCAAGATGAAAACAGAAGATTCTGAAGTATTAATCATCCAGGTTTTATGAATATTACCTTCCCCAAACTCTTTGGAATTTAGAAAGCTACCATTCGTTTCAAAACTTTCAAATATGGATTCAACTTCCATTAGCTATTCCACAAATTATTTGGGTATTCACCATCTGCCACCAGTTTATTTATCATTTTCAATACATGAGGTCTGTCCTCTTTATAGGTAACACCAAACCATTGCTCATCGGTTCTCAGAACTTTGGTTTGCACAACATGCTCGTCCTTCATTTTCTGCACGACCATAGGAAGGTAAATTTCAGACTTTAAGTTGAATGCATTTTCCTTTAGGAAATCAGTAAAATATTCCTCCATCTTTTCGAAAAAAACCGGGGTGAATCCGAATAAATTCATTGAAACCATAGCATCTGAAGAAATTGGGAATACTTTTCCATCAGCCTCGGTAAATACAATTTCATTATTGATACGTTCTATTTTAGTGCGCTCAACTATGGTGGACAAATAATCATTTTGATCTAACTGGCAAACTCCCCGGGAAACAGACCCATAATCGCTTAATGTATTGCTGACAGGATAACCGGCAAGGCAAAACTCGTTATTATTTTTTTCAGCAGAATTTTTCAGATGATCGGCAATAATTTTATATGCTGAACGGCCATAAAAATCGTCGGCATTGATAACTGCGAAAGGCTCCTTAATCTTTTTCTTAGCCATCAACACGGCGTGCGCCGTACCCCAGGGCTTAACTCTATCCTTGGAAATCTCTATTCCTCCCGGAATGGTATTAACTCCCTGAATTACATAATCGATTACCAGATCGGAAGGAAATTTCTTAATATATGAGCTAACAAATTCTTCTTCCATTTTAGGCGAAATAACAAAAACAATCTTTCCGAATCCTGCCCGTATTGCATCGAAAATTGAATAATCGGTTATCGTTTCCCCCGAAGGTCCGAAACCTTCAATTTGTTTCATACTTCCATATCTGCTCCCCATTCCGGCAGCCAGTATTAAAAGACTTGGTTTCATAAAATATATCTATTTAACAGTTTAATAATTTTTACCCTGGCGACCTTCTAAACTCAGACTTTTTGAAACATATTTCTTTTATGCTAGTTTCAAGGAAAACCGGACTTTCTAATTCTAATCAAAGCTAGCATTTTACAAATATAATTTCCTGTAACTAAAAGAAAAAAAAGATTCAGACAAAAATTCCCAGATATTATTTTGAGTAAAATTCATTATTAATTCAGTAAACTAAGTTAAAAATGTAATTTTAAACCCAAATTAAACTTTGAAAAAAGAGTTCAACGTGGCTGCTCAAGAGGAAAAATTATTTAAAAAACTTGGCCGTAAAATGGCCCTAACCATCCGGGAGCATAATCTGCTGGAAGATGGGGACAGGTTATTGCTTGGTTTATCGGGAGGAAAAGATTCTATGATAATGCTGGAACTGCTTGCAGACCGGATAAAGGCATTTCCTTTTCATGTTGAGATGTTTGCCGTTCATATTGTACCAGAGGATATTGGCTATGAAGTTGATCTGGATTATATCAAGAAATTTGCCATCGGTCTGGAGGTTGATTTGAAGATAATACGTATCAGACCTGATCTTGAAAAATCGGATAAATCGGCCTGCTTTATTTGCTCATGGGAAAGGCGAAAAGCAATTTTCGATTATGGCAAGGAGCTAAATTGCAATAAACTGGCATTTGGTCATCATCGTGATGACGCCTTGCAGACTTTTATGATGAATTTACTATATCATGGTTCCATCAGTTCCTTACCCTATTCTCTTTCTATGTTTGAAGGAAGGGTGAAGTTAATTCGTCCTCTTATGGATATTTGGGAACAAGAATTAATAAACTTTTCGAAATTCAGAAAATTTGATGCTGTAAGCAAGTACTGTCCGCATGAAAATCTGAGCAAAAGAAATTACACAAAGAACTTAATTGATGAAATTAGCAAGAGCTATCCGGCTTCCAGAATAAATATGTTTCATGCATTAGATAATATTTATACTGAATACCTGCCAAAAAGCAAAAAAAGCTCATCTAAAGACTCTGGCCAGATAATGCAGATTTGATCCTTCCAATAAGATTTCTGATTTGAAATTAAATTTTGCCGCCCGTTTTGACAATTCCTCAAAATCGATATATAGCCAGGAAAATGGTTTAGATCGTTTCCCAAGGTATTCCATTTGAAAATCGATCTCTCCATAATATTTACTGCTGTTAACCAACAATTCTTCCCTTTCTTCCTCATAATATAAATAAATCAGATTGGAAGAATCGAATATCAGTTCCCCGCCAGCCTTTAACAATCCATCGAGGGCAGCCAGAAATAAATCCAATCCTTCCAGTGTTTCACACAATCCAATTCCATTCATAAGCATAAGAATTGTATCATATTTACCTGATTTCAGATCAAATATATTTTTATGAAAAACATTTTTCACACCCCTTGCTTTCATTACCTTACAAGCACCCTCTGAGATATCAAGAGCGCTTACATTATGCCCCCTGTTTTGCAAACAGAGAGCATGACTACCCGCACCTGCCCCCACATCCAGGATAGACCCCTTGCATTTTTCGAGAGCAAATTTCTCAATCTCCGGCATTTCTTCATAAGATCTGAAGTACCAGGAAGGTAAAATCTCATCTTCATCAAAATCGGGTGAGTGTATAATAATCGCCTCATCCATTTGATGGAGAAAATAATTCTCCAAAGCCATACCGAATAAATCATTTTCCATCCTTATAGTGTTGATTAATGTTCTCAAGTTCAAATTTCTCTCTCATTTCCATACTCTCCTTTACCGAAAGATACCGGCTAAGCGTCTTATTCGCAGACCACTTTCTTACAAAAAAGGGATCTATTCCCAAATGAACAGCATTTGCCATAAAACTATTGTAAGCCGCCGAAATAGTAATCTTTCGTTCGGAATTCATATAGGTAAAAGAAGTTGTGAAACCTGTTCCGGAGAAAATTATCGCAAGATATTTATTCATAGTAATTTCTGAATAAACAGGAAGCAAGCTGTTATTACGATAATACTTATTTTTATATTTCTGGAGAATGGCCAGGGCAAATTTGTTCAATGGTAATACTCTTGAACGTTTAGATTTAATATGTATCGAATTGTCTGCCAGATCATTCACCTTTAAGTATTTAATTTCACTAAAACGTATTCCGGTAAATGCCATGAAACAAAATATATCTCTGCATTGCTGTAGTTTTCGGCTTTCTAATTCCAGACTATTCAATTCTATTAATTCCTGAAAATTCAAATACCTGATCAAATTTTCATGATTTGGTTCCGCAACAGACTTTTTAGGTTTATAATTAAGGTAATCCTTTGAAATCATCCACTTCTTTTTTACCGCATAAGTCAATACAGCCTTAATATTGTTCATATACGTTTCCGTAGTAGAAATCTGCATACCTTCATCCATAAGATGCTTGCAAAAGTCAGTCATGAAACTTTTATCAGCAGCCTCCAAACTAAGATAAATAGCATGTGAAGACTCATATTCACTAATTTTTTTGTATAAAGTTTTGAATTTTAAATAGGTAGAATTACTCCATGAATTACTCTTATTCTCCATAAAGAGTATAAAGGCATTGGTTAACGTGAAATGAGTTTTCACTCTAATCTCAGATAATGCATTTCTAAAAATTTTCAGATCCAGGTGTTCGTTCCGATTCTTCAGACCAGCATATATTCCAGCAACTTCAGTTTTCAGATTCCTGAGTAAGATATTCAAATGATCTTTATCAGTTCTGTTAACCACCTCTTGATTTGATTTATCCCAATGAAATACGTTCAAAAATATCCCGGGATAGAATATTATACGACATCCTTCATAATGAATTGACATTAAAAGACGCGAATCTTCACCCAATAAAATATTAGACGCCTTTCGTTTTGATAAATAATATTTTAAGGATATCATAGTTTTTGTTACATATTATATTACAATAATACATTTTTATATATTGTTTTTCAAGTTTTTATACTATATTTTATAGTTATTTATTAACTAATATATTATTTATTATTTATACATTTTTTTAATTAATAACCAGACTTATTCAAAGTCGATTGGGAAATTGTTAGATACACGAATTAAAATTCTGCCAAGAAAGATCGAACAGACTGTTCTTTATTGGCTATCCGGATTCCTGTTGAGCTCAAATAATTCATGAGTATAAAAGCTGAAAAAGCTCTGAATAAAATCGTAATGACTTAGAATAATTTCAAGCCAATGGAATTAATCCTTCTTTAAAAATTTACATTAATGACCATATGTTTTAATTGGGAAGTTCTAAATGTTGCTATAAATTTGCATACGATGAAAAGGAAACACATTATTACTGATGATGGATCGTCCAGCATTTTTGCTGAAGAGATTGGGGAGAGCTATCATTCTCACTTTGGAGCTTTTGCAGAATCGCTTCACATCTTTATTGAATCCGGATATAAACACACAAATATTAGTCCGGTTCATGTATTGGAAATCGGATTTGGAACCGGATTGAATGCTCTGCTTACTTGGAATTTTGCCACTAGGAATAAAAGGAAGACCTATTATTATACTATTGAAAAATATCCACTCGATCAAGAGGAATGGGAGTCTTTGAATTATCATAATCTGGAATTAATCGATGACAGGGTTAATTTTTCTGATTTACATAAGAGCAAATGGGAAGAATGGAATGAGATGGAAGAATATTTCGATCTTTACAAGGCTAAAGCAGACTTGCTTAATTTTGAGAGTCCATTGCATTTTGATCTGATTTATTTTGACGCTTTTTCACCTAAGGTTCAACCTGATTTATGGACAGAGGAAATTTTCACCAAATTATTCCGTTGTTTAAATCAGGGTGGATTTCTTCTAAGCTATTCTGTGAAAGGAACGGTTAAGAGAGCTTTGAAATCTGCAGGATTTAAAATAGAGTTGATTCCGGGCCCAAAGGGTAAAAGAGAAATTATGAGGGCAAGTAAATAATTTTTTTCCTTTTAATTATATATTGTAAATTCGCGCTCAAATTATTTAACAAAAACAAAAAAAAATGAAAAAAGAAGCACTTTTAATAATTATTGGCATTGTAATGTTGGTTGGAGGTTATGTACTGGGATCTTTCTTACCCTTGAATGCACAGTTTGGTAGTTCGGCTTTAAAGACAGATGTTGACACATTTGCATTTAGTGTTGGGATTGACATGGGATACTCCATCATGGAATTTGCCGTTCAAAATGAAATTGATGAAGAGTTTTCTGAAGAAAGCTTTATTAATGGTATAAAAGAAGGATTAGCTAACAGTGAAAATGTAATGACAAGATCAGATGCTCAGATGCATGTTCAACAATTTGTTATGGCAAAACAACAAGCTATGCAAATGAAAGGACAGGAAGATGCACTAAAAACTCTGGATGAAGGTCGTGCATTTTTAGAAGAAAATAAAAACAGACCGGAAGTTATTGTAACGGAAACCGGATTGCAGTACGAAGTTCTTGAAGAAGGTACCGGAGCTACTCCAACATCTACTGATAATGTTGAAGTTCATTATCATGGAACTTTAATTGACGGCACTGTATTCGATAGCTCTGTTGACAGAGGTGAAACAGCTACATTCCAGGTGGGTGGAGTAATTGCCGGTTGGACAGAAGCTTTACAAATGATGAAAGAAGGCAGCAAATGGAAACTATATATTCCTAGTGAACTGGCTTATGGCGACAGACAAAGAAGCGAAGTAATAAAGGCAAATTCAACACTTATTTTTGAAGTAGAATTAATCGACGTAAAGGATAAATAAAAAAAAATGAAAAAAGTCTTATAAGAGACGCAGTTTTTTAGTCGTTTTTTATATAAAGTAAAAAAGCTTAGAGATAACTCTAAGCTTTTTCTGTCGAGGATAATTTGTTAAAAGGAAATTCAACAAAAAATTATAAATATGAGTTTTGAAATATCAGGAAAATTAATTGAGAAAAGTAATGTGGTTGAAATAAGTGCCAAATTTAAAAAACGAGAATTTGTGATAGAAAAGATGGAAAATTCTGGTGGTTTTGAATTTATTGACTATATAAAATTTCAACTTACACAGGATAAATGCTCGGTATTAGATCCTTTCACCCTGGGCGACAGCATTAAAGTAAGCTTTAATCTTCGCGGAAGAAAATGGGAAAAGGATGGGAATATTAGCTATTTTACTAACCTTGAAGCCTGGAGGATTGAGAAGATGGTATCGGGGAATTCCGATAACATAGTTTCTTCACCTCAGGACGATGTTCCCATGCCGGATGAGGAAGACTTTTCTTCATCTGATCAGGAATTCGAGGATTTACCATTCTGATATTTCAATAATTTTAAGAACGTTTTTGTGTTTATTTATTAAGTTTGAGAACAAAAATAACCAACACATTTTGAACACTTTAGAAGCCGTTAGTCAGATTAATTCTGAACGACGGTTTTTTTTTGACTACTATTTTTTTTAAAGAACGCTTAAGAACAAAGAACCAAACAATTTGAATATTTAAACTTTGATTTTTCAGATGAAAGAACTAACCCCTTAATTCTTTCATCTTTATAATCTCAAATATTTTTAAAGAACTGATTTAAACCTATCTCCTTAAACAATAACTTCATTCGTATTTATTAGTGTCTGTTTTTGCTCAGACATACTCATATCAAGTGTATAATCGATAGTAAAAAGAAAAGTTGTACCCTTAAATGCATTAGATTCAAGCCAAATTTCCCCTCCTAATAGTTTAACCAATCCTCTTGCGAGTGTTAAGCCAAGACCTAAACCGCCTTCATTGGTACTATAATCTTCTTCAAGCTTTTCAAATTTTTCAAAGATGGACTGAGCTTTGTCGAAAAGCACGCCTTTGCCTGTATCCTTTACAAAGAATTCAATTTTGCCCTGACTCTCCTTAACCTCATACCCAAACTCAATGAGGCCTTTGGTAGTAAATTTCAGAGCGTTGTGTAATAAACTGGAAAGAATCTGGTTAAGTCTGTAACCGTCTGTATAAATCATGAATTTTTCACTTTTCACACTTCGGTTAAGTAATAAGGCCAGATTATCTTTTTCCATCTTATGCTTATCAATATTGAAGTAGTAATAAACCTGCTGCAAAATTTCATGCAAATTGACGGATTCTTTCCTTACACAAATTTCGCCAACCTCAAGGAGAGACACATCAATCATTGAGTCAACGATACTTAATAAACTACTACTACTGGAATTTATATGATCCATATACTCTTCACGCTTATCATGACTTAAATTTTTATCAATCATAAGGTTTGAGAACCCGAGTATAGCGTTCATAGGTGTGCGCAATTCATGAGACACACTAGACAGGAACCTTCTTTTCAAAAGATCTGTCTTTTGCTGATTGGTCTTTAATTTCAATTCAAGTTCTTCAACTTTTCTTTGCAAATCGCTAACCTGGCTCAGCAAATCATTATATGTCTGATTTTCACTCATTAAGCACATTGTACCAATAGTTATTTATTTCTTTTCAATTTTCTAAGAATTTTAGCGGCTTCTTTGCTGTAATGGCCGTTTTCATTTTTAATTTTTTGAAACTGATTTCTGGCTTTTTCTTCCTGATTGGTAGCAAGAAAAACCATTCCGAGATACCATTCTGCCTGTTCCATGTAAAGGTTGTCGTTATGACTCAGTACCTTATTAAAAGAAATCCCGGCATTATTGTATTCTTCGATTTCCATATAGGCAACCCCTGAATAAAAATGAGAGGCTATCATTTGTGGATTTGTTTCGAGAATTTGCTCAAAAAGACCAATGGCTTCTTTATACTGATGATTTTCATACATATACAAGGCATCCCGAATGTTATCAGAAAGCTCAGTATTTGCTGACCGGTTTACCAGGGTAACATCATAAGGCTTATAAAACTGGCTAACAATCTTATTGTTATTAACCGCTTTAAAGAACAATGTATAAGTACCCAGACTGATAATTACCGCCAGTGATGCAGCTACCGCATACCGAACTACCCTTTTGGAAGCTTGTCGGCTGCGTTTAACCAATTGCGGCCTAAGCTCCTCATGTATTTCGTTTAACTGAGCTCTCAAATCGAGAACTTCTGTATCTGCGAGGGCTTCATCCACTTCTCTGCGGAGATCCAGCTCCTCTTGAAGCTCATAATCCTGGATTAAAGCTTCCTCAAAATCCCTCGTCTGAACGGGATTAAGCTCCCCCTCCAGGTATTTTGAGATAAGGTGATTGTTTTTGTCCATCTCTGTAATATTTAATTTAACATAATATATATTCTTTTAATAAGTGCGAAAAAACACACACTTAATTTAAGTATCTATGCTGCCATGACGCTCTCCTACAGTCATATATGACAAGGAGTACCCATGTATTTATAGTCAAATCCGGTTGCAATAATCCCATTTCGGGTTTACCGCGTTTTATAATCTTTCTATCTCAAGAAAAATCAAATAGAAAAATCAAATAATGTTTTCTAAGAAAAAAAACTATTTTTCGTCGTCATCAATCCAATATAATAATGCTGATTCAATTGGTCCAATTCCACCAACTACGGAATTCATTTCATTACTGTTCAAAGAAAAATTAGAAAAATTTTCGATTCCTGCTTTTGCAGTGTTTCTGTTAAAGAATGAGTTAATTGTTTTCATGATTCAAATTGTTTGGGGTTATTTTTGTTCTCAATAGTTAATTCCAAGAATTGCCCAAACGTTACCCTCAAAATCCAATTATTTTTAAATTATTTTTATCTTTTTAAGTACATGCCTGATTTACTGGTATTTAAATAGGAACATTTTTTTTTATTTGATGAAAAGTTTTTGCACTTTTGAGGTATCAATGCAATCAATGTTCAAAAATCGAAATACATATCGCCCCCTCCTGATTCTCTTTTTAAGCTTTTTATTTGTTTTTAATAATCTGAAATCCCAAAATAACTTCGATTCAATCATTTCTCATTTGACAGGTACATCAAAACATTTAATAGAGGAAGGTTATTACTATGAGGCAAGTTCAAATCTGAAGCAAGCCATTGACTTAATTCAGATTCATCAATCTGAGAATTTAATTAAACTATCAGCCAATCATCAAAATCTAGCTATTGCATTTATTTATGTAAATAAGTATGATGATGCCTTATTTCACATTCAAAAAGCAGAAGAAATTTTAAAGCAGATTGATATTAATCACGTAAGAATTGGATCGCTTTACGGTGTAACAGCCGAAATTTATAATAAAATGAAGGACTTTGATAGGTCTAAAAGATATTTTTTTCAAGCTGTGGAAACTCTTTTATCGGCTGAAAAAGTAGACTATTTTACTCTTGGCGCAAGCTATATCAGTTTAAGTATTCTATATTCTGAATTAAATGATAGCTTCAATTCGAACTATTATTGGGAAAAGGCTCATAACCTGTTTATTAAATATGGTTATGATGATTTCAATTTTTATTCGCTTGGATATAAAGTTTTTAATAAATTTCAAGACGAGGGTAAAGTATTGTATTACTTAAGTAAAATGGAAGATGAAAAAGTTAATAAGGAATCTTTTAAACTTACTAACAAACTTATATTAAACAATTTATATGCAGATTATTATACCAATTACAAATTTGATTATCATACTGCGCTATCTTATTACAAAAAGAATCTTACCTTAATTCTTAATACTTTTAGTGAAGACCACCCATTATCTATTGATATTTTCAGTATCTTAAGTAGGCTGTATTATGAAACAGGTAATTACTCAAACTCAATTGAATTTGCATCTAGAATAATAAAAAATATCGATATAGATCTAAGTCTTATTGAAACGGATCAGTCATTAATACCTGAGGAAGATTTTGTAAAATTTAGATATTTGGTTGAACCCCTGGAATATCTGATAAAATCAAAATATGCTATTTTCCTGAAGACCAACGATCTGCGTGATCTCAATGATGCTTATAAGCACAGCTTTTACTTAACAAAAGTACTTGATAATTTGAGGTGGCAATACGACAATCAAAGTGCAGAGTATATTGTTGGCGGGGAGGATGCTGATAAATATAAAATGGGACAAATGCTGGCCGGGGAGTTATATTCCATAACTAAAGATGAAAAGTATATTGATGAAGCATTTGAGTTTAATGAAAGGGCGAAAGGTTTTAATCTTTTAGCAAATTTGAGGACTCAAAGTGCTATGGATTTTGGAGGAATTCCCAAGGAGTTATTGGAGAGGGAGGCTGATCTGAATCAGAAAATTTCGACCTATAAGGAGTTAATTCATGGAGAGGAGCAATTGGAAATCCCCGATGATACAAAAATCAACAACTGGCAAAAGTCATTGTTTAATGTGAGTATTGAGTACGATGATCTGATTAAATTCTTTGAAGAAAATTATCCTGATTATTATAATCTGAAATATAATGAAGAGGTAATAAGCATTAGGGAGACTGCCGAAAGCCTGGGAAAAAATGATGTTATTCTGGAGTATTCAATGAAAGACAGCATCCTATTTACCTATGTAATTAGTCCGAAAACCAAGAAGTTATATCAACAAGTGGTTGACTCGAGCTTCAGAAAAGACTGCATGGAATTTTATAATGTAATCACTACCCAGAGTTTTAGTCATGATGTGGGTCAGACCTTCAGGAATTACACCCGATTGGGACATGATCTTTATTCCACACTAATTGCTCCCATTAAAGAAGAGTTAAAAGATAAAAATGTAATCGTTATCCCGGATCAGGAAATATCCTACATTCCTTTTGAAGCACTTTTATCGGAAAAAGTGAATCCTGATAAAGTAGATTATTACCGTCTCCCCTATTTATTAAAGGAAAATGGCTTTAGCAGTTCTTATAGTTCCACGATTCACTTCATGAAGGCAAAAGAGACTAAAAAGTCATTGAAAAATATTCTGGCCTTTGCTCCTTCTTATTCAAATTTAAGCAGTCAAAATGCAGGTTTCCAGCTTTTAAGGCAATCTGATGTTAAAAAACTAATTCGTATTCCGGGAGTTAAGGAAGAAGTAAACAAAATTTCTCAAATTCTGGATGTGGATATATATCAGGATATGCAGGCTTCGGAATCGACTTTTAAGAAACTGGCTCCCGATTACAGAATTCTGCATTTGGCCATGCACACAATTTTAGATGATGAAAAGCCTTTATATTCGAAACTGGCGTTTACTCAATTGGTTGATACACTAAACGATGGTTTGCTTCACACCTATGAAATTTATAATATGCAGATTAATGCAGATCTGGCTGTTTTAAGCTCTTGCAGCAGTGGTTTTGGAAATCTGAAGGAAGGTGAGGGGTTTCAAAGTCTGGCACGTGCCTTCACCTATGCAGGTTGCCCGAGTATTTTAATGACACTTTGGGAAGTGGCTGACAATTCTACTGTTGATTTGATGGAAAGATTTTACTATTACCTGGGAAAGGGTTTTTCCAAGGGAGAAGCTTTACGCCGTTCAAAACTCGATTTTCTTTCCGTCGCTGATCAGCTTAAGTCCAATCCCTTTTTCTGGTCAAGCTTTGTTATTATAGGCGAAACCGATCCCGTTTACCCCTCTGAGATAAAAACTCATATTTTGAATTTCGGCATATTAATGATTCCCTTCCCGATATTATTATTGTTTTTTCTCAGATACCGCAAACAGGAGGAAGAAGAGTCCTTGAAAAATAAAAAAGATTGAATTAGCAGCAGAGGTTTTTTTGAAATAAGTAAAACGTATCTGCAGGAGGCTACATAGTATCATTTCGATTCTCAAATTCAGGATCTTCCTTAATCTTATCGATAAGATATTGTTTACAGAAATGCTTTCTCTTTTTAATATAATTCTCGCTTCGAAATCCTAATTTCTCCGCAATATCTTTTTGAGAAACACCATCCACTGTTAATCTGAGTATTTCCTGACAATCTTCCGGTATTGTTCTATAAGCCCGCTGGTAAAGCGAATAACGGATATCCTGATCATTGAATGGTTTTGGTGGTTCAAAATCGATGTATGGATGACTCTCATTAAGTCTCTTTTGATCTTCTTTTCTGTTTCTTATGGTTTTCAACCAGAGCAATCTGGCGATAGAATACATATAGGTTTGGAAACCACTGGAGAGATTAAAATCGGCTTTTTCCCGAATATTTTTAAATACCACAATAAGGGTTTCCTGAAATATATCTTTAGCATCATCTTCTGAACCGCTATTCGTTAAAACAAGATTTAGAATAGCCGAATAATGACTCTTATATACATAGCTTAACACCCTGTTATCCCGGCGCCTTATACCATCAATTATTTCTTTTTCAGAAAACGAATTCACAGAATTAAAATTTCTTAGCCTCAAAACTAACAAAAAAAAGCTTTACACTAACCAATCCTGCCAAATCTGTCAAAATTATTATATTAATCATTCGAATGTATCATTTTTTCTGATTTAGAATTCAATTATGTTTTCACGATAAAAACTAAACCTTTAACTTCGCAGCACCAATACCAATATGTGTTGACTTCATTAAAAAATAATAAAACAAGAAAGTATGATTGAAAAATGGATAGCGGATCTTGCTGAGTTGTTAAATAATTCCGGTTTATCAGATCGGGCGGCTTTGAGGATAGAAAATTTAGTTGTCATTTCATCCATAATAATTTTGGCGATTATATCTGATTATATTACAAAGAGAATTTTAATTACCAGCATTAAAACCATTGTTAAGCGAACAGCCAATACATGGGATGATGTTTTTATTACAAAAAAGGTTTTTCATAAACTAGCTCATTTTGCACCGGCCATAGTTCTGTATTATTGTATCGATTATGCTATTGATCTTCCGAAAATTGTAAGTTTTATCAAATCTGTTTTGATAATTTACATGATGATAATTTCGTTACTAACGGCAACATCTTTTGTTTCAGCCTTGCATAGCATATATCTCACATTTCCCGTTGCCAAGGAGAAACCGATAAAAGGTTATGTACAACTGCTAAATTTATTTCTCTATTTCGTTACTATAATACTCATTTATTCCCATATTTCAGGAAATCCTGCAAAACATCTGCTAACTGCACTTGGTGCGGTAGCTGCTGTGCTACTTCTGGTTTTTAAAGACACCTTACTGGGTTTAGTGGCATCTGTACAAATTTCTGCCAATCAAATGGTTAAGCCTGGCGATTGGATTGTGGTTCCCTCCAGAGATACAGACGGTACTGTACTTGAAATAAGTTTAAATACGGTAAAGGTGCAGAACTGGGACAAAACCATCAGCAGCTTTCCTACTTATGCCCTTATTAATGAATCTTTCCAAAACTGGAAAGGAATGGAGGAATCGGGGGGCAGACGAATCAAGAGATCTATAAATATTGATATGAACTCCGTGAAGTTTCTTGATGAGGAACTTAAAGGAAAATTAAAAAAACTTCATCTCATTAAAGAATACATTGAAGAAAGGGAAAAAACAATTGATGAATTCAATATTAAAAATGCCATTGATACCTCAATGCCGGTAAATGGGCGTAGAATGACCAATTTAGGAATTTTGCGAAGATATTTGGAGGCATATTTAAAAAACAGATCTGATATAAATACAGATATGACATTTCTTGTTCGACAACTTCAACCCTCAGAAAAAGGTATCCCGATTGAAATATATGTTTTCAGTAAAATTAAGGTCTGGTCTGACTATGAAAGTTTACAATCCGATATATTCGATCATGTGCTGGCTGCCATTCCATGGTTTGATTTAAGGGTATTTCAAAACCCGGGAGGTGGAGATCTCAGGAATCTAATTGGCACTATTAACTCAGGAAAATAAGCACTTTTAACATTTTTCTGATACCCACTACTAACAAATCTTAAGTACTCAATAAATGTTATATAAAATGTTTCATTTTATATTTATTATGATTTTTAGTATTACATTCGTTAAATTATTCAATTTATAAATAAATAGTAGTCATTACTTACAATTATAAGATATTTTAACGATTTATTAATCTTTTCCTTACTATTTGTAAGTAAAGTCTCTTGCTCTTAAAACATTGCCTTTTAATGAAAAATAGCTGAAAATTATAAAATCGTAAATTATTGATCATTAAGTTAATTGAGATGTTTTTTTACTATTTATTATATATTTGAATATTTTTATGTAAAATTACTTTTATAAAACATATATTTTTTTGAATTTATATCAATAAAACAAAAGAAATGGAAACCAGCTTACAAATTGACAACCTTGATAGAAAAATTCTTTCTTTAATAATGGGAAATGCCAGGATACCTTACCTTGAAGTTGCAAGGGAATGCAGTGTTTCAGGGGCAGCCATACATCAAAGGATTCAAAGGCTTACAAGACTGGGAGTTATTACAGGTTCCGAATTCAAAATAAATCCAAAAAAAATTGGCTATTTTACCTGTGCCTATATGGGAATTTTTCTTGATAGCGCGAGTATGTATCCCGAGGTAGTTAAAAAACTTAAGAATATTCCTGAAATTGTTCAATGCCACTATACTACAGGGAATTACAGTATATTTATTAAGGTTTACACTAAAAATAATGAGGATCTGAAGCACGTTTTGGTTGATAAGCTACAGGCAATTTCAGGCATTGCCAGAACCGAGACTTTTATTTCTTTGGAAGAGTCATTCAGCAGACAATTACCCTTATAATTTTACGGAATTTCTTTGTCTGTTTACTTCGTACATCAAAATTGAACTGGCTACCGACACGTTCAATGATTCTGTTTCACCAACCATAGGAATAAGTACTTTTTGATCGGACAGAAACAAAAGATTGGGAGAAATTCCTCTGTCTTCGCTTCCCATTAAAAGAGCCAAAGGGCCTGTTAAATTTGCATTGTAGCAATTTTCACTTGCTTTTTCTGTTACAGAAACAATCTGAATCCCGGAATCTTTTAAATATTTAATAGAATTAGCAAGCGATTTTACTCTGCTTACCGGAATTTTAAGCAACGCACCAGCTGAGGTTTTTACGGCATCTGCATTAATTTTAGCGGCTCCTTTATGAGCAATGATAATGCCATTAAATCCCATACATTCGGCAGATCTGGCAATTGCTCCAAAATTTCGCACGTCCGATATCTGGTCCAGGATCACAAACTGAGGATCTTTGCCTTTTTCATAACAGGAGTTTATCAATTCCTCCAGAGGAACATAAGAAACAGCTGAAATAAAAGCAATGGCACCCTGATGGTTCTTCCGGGTAATACGATTCAGCTTTTCAACCGGAACATACAATAGCGGAACCTTATTTTCTTTGGCCAAATCAAGCAATTCTTTTGAAATCTCACTTTCCGATTTTCTTGCAATTAAAAGTTTATCAATTTCAACATTTGAAGACATAGCCTCCATTATTGCTCGGCTGCCAAATATAAAATCTTTTTCTTCCATTTTTAAGCTAATTATTAAAGGGTACTCAATCCTTCTTTCCGGTGCAGGATAATTCTGTTATAACAGGGGGGAATAAATTTTACCTCTCTTCCACGATTCAACAGCTTCGGCCCACAGGGCAGAGGAGGATGAATTTCTATCCATTTCAAAATCCTCAGGACTCAATGGACTATTATTTCTCACAAAACGAAATTCAATTTTAGATGACGATTTTTTTGTACGATAAATCCAGATTTCTTCGTCAGGATTTTTCTCCAATAAATCCGGAGCCCCAAAAATAATATATACCATTCCCCGGTCTGTCTTCCAGCCTTCCTTATAGGATGAAAAATATAAATTCGAGAATAGCACCCGGTTATAATAAACCCTTATCAGTTCTCGCGCATCGTCCTTATTTCCAGCTATATCCAGCCAATAATTATCGATGGCCAGTTTCCGGTTTGGCTTAAGCCTCAGGTCCCTGAATTCTGCTGAGGAGCTTAAATATACCAGAGGGCCAAGCATATCATTAGCGTTTTTTAAATTTGGGAAATTCTCCCCAAAATTATAGACTGTCAATCCCGATTTAGCCTCTTTCTCCATTTTAAACATATAAATACCGGGCCTTTCCAGGCTAAAGGTACTGGTGTCGGTATAGGGAAGCATCCAGCTGGAATCGGGAAAAGACCGCATCCGAATTTCAGGAGCTGTCGAAAAAATTGGCCTTGGCAGAGTCCGGTCGAGATTATAATAATCAACTACAATACTGTCGTATTCTTCCTTATTATATTTAATTAAAAACCTCTCATTTTTTCTAAAAATATAGGTGAATGCCGGGTAAGCATTTGTGGATAACAATTGAAAGTTCTGCCGGTTATAAGGATCTGTTTTGTCTACTATCAGATAGCTTCTGCTTTGGGTTAATCTCAATTCATCCTTAATGTTTATTTGCAGAATATACCTAAAGTCACTTTTTGTCTTCAGAGGCAATGCAGAAAAATAAGTATTCCTTACGGTCTCCTGATCGAGGGTTTTGTCGATGCGGGCCGAATCGCTTAATATTGTTTTCAGCTTGTTTTCGTCATATTGCCAGAGTTTATACGTAATTGAAAAACGAGCCAATGACTTTCCCTCCTCATTAGCCTGATTAAATAAAAGCTCGGCAGGAAAAATTCGAAGGTATACTACAGTATTTGAGTCATTTACGTTATAAACACTATAGTCGGGATGCAGGCTGTACCGGCTGGGATTATAAATATCGGCCAGATTCATTTCCTTCTTAGGGGTATTCAGGCTGGTTGTACAGGAAGTAAAAACTGCTGTTACGACGATAAGGAAGGTCTGGCTTAGTATTATTAATTTGTTTTTCATCCCGACTCTAAATTAATCAAAAACTTTGTTCTTCAAATTTAGAAAGTTTATCTGACGCTTTTTCCCACTCTTCCATTTGTTTTGCTAATTCGGATTCAAGACTGCCGTATTTTTTATAAATTTCAGGGTCGTGAATCTCCGTCTCTCCCATTTTCTGACTCAGTTCTGTGAGTTCCTCTTCCAGCTCAAAAATTCTGTTTTCAGAATCCTTAATCCTGTTCTGCAATTTTCTGAGTTTCTTTTCATATTCCTTTTTCTGAATATAATTATTTTTATTCTGCGGTTTTGACTGTTCGTTTTCTGAAATGACTTTCGCAACGGATTTTCGCTCCAACTCTTGCAGCGATTCAAGTTTTCTCTTCTTCAGAAAATCATAAATCCCGCCCAGATGAACCTTGATCTTATGATCCTTAAACTCATATACCTTATCGATCAAGCCATCTAAAAACTCTCTGTCGTGAGATACTACAATTAAAGTGCCATCGAACTTTTTTAAGGCAAGCTTTAAAATATCTTTTGAGCGCATATCAAGATGATTCGTGGGCTCATCGAGCAGCAGCAGATTATGTGTTTGAAGCAGCATTTTAGCAAGCGACAAGCGGCTCCGTTCGCCCCCCGACAAAACCTTCACTTTCTTATCTGTGTCTTCACCGCTAAACAAGAAAGCTCCCAGTATATCCCGCATTTTAGCTCTCACATCACCCACAGCCACAGCATCGATGGTTTCCAGTACCGTTTTATTTCCATCCATCAACTCATCCTGATTTTGAGCAAAATAACCCATATTTACATTATGGCCGATTTTCAGTTGTCCCTCATAGGATATTTCTTGTGCGATAATTTTTGAAAGGGTAGTTTTCCCTTCACCATTTTTTCCGACAAAAGCCACCTTTTCACCTTTCTCGATGAGAAAATCAATGTTATCCAAAACATTATGAGACCCATAATTTTTTGACAGTTTCAGAGCAGAAACAACTTCTCTCCCCGACCGTGGAGCCGGTGGAAATTTAATGCTCATGGTGGCTTTATCTTCTTCTTCAACTTCAATCCGAACGAGTTTATTTAACTGCTTCACCCTCGATTGAACCTGTACCGCTTTTGTTGCTTTATATCTGAACCGCTCGATAAAATCTTCGGTTTCCTTTATTAGTTTTTGCTGATTCTGGTATGAGGCAATCTCTTGCTCGCGTCTCTCTTTTCTTAGCACAACAAAACGGGAATAAGGCACTTTATAATCTGTAAGTCCGCCCAGGCTTATCTCAACCGTACGATTGGTTACATTATCGAGGAAGGCTCTGTCGTGAGAAATTAAAATAACACCTCCGGCATATGTCTTCAGATAATCCTCAAGCCATTGTATTGATTCTATATCCAGATGATTAGTAGGTTCATCGAGCAACAAAAAGGCAGGTTTCTTTAATAACAATTTTGCCAGTTCAATTCTCATTCTCCATCCCCCACTAAATTCGGAGGTAGGACGATCAAAATCCCGGTGCATGAATCCTAATCCAAGCAAAGTTTTTTCAATATCACCATGGATGGCATTTCCGCCACCCAACTCAAATTTTGCATTGAGTTCTGTTAATTCATTGATAAGATTCAGATAGCTATCCGATTCATAATCCTCTCTGGTAGCCAGGAGATGGCTGGTTGTTTCAATTTTCTTTTCGAGAAGAAGCAAATCCTTAAAAGCCATTTTCGCTTCATCAATCACCGATTTGCCCTCCATATGGATCATTTGCTGAGGCAAATAGCCAATATCAGAGGAAGCCGATTTTATAACTTTCCCGTCATTTGCCTCTTGCAAACCACTTATGATACGCATTAGTGTGGTTTTCCCGGCGCCATTTCTACCCACCAATCCTACCCTGTCTTTGTTCCCAATTTGCAAGGAAACTTTATCCAGCAAAACAAAACCTCCAAAATGGACTGTAATATTATCTATTGAAATCATTTTATACGATTTGGGGATGGGGAATTTGAAACCGGGTGGTTCCATACATCATAATTTCCATACATTATTACTTTTCGTTCATTTCACTACCTTCTAATCTCCAGTTTCACCACATTTTCAACATGATGGGTATGGGGGAACATATCTACAGGCTGAACTTCCACCAGCTTATATTTCGCATCCAGCAATTGCAAATCTCTGGCCTGTGTTGCGGGATTGCAACTTACATATACTATTCGAGCCGGTTCCAGCTTAAGGATTTGCTCCACTACTTTTGAGTGCATGCCCGCTCTGGGCGGATCGGTTATAATAAGGTCAGGCCTGCCATTTGTTTCTACAAATTCATCGGTAAATATATCTTTCATATCACCTGCAAAGAATTCAGTATTGTTGATATTGTTAATTTCCGAATTGATTTTAGCATCTTCAATAGCCTCGGGAACCGATTCGATACCCACTACTTTTTTTGCTTTGCGGGCAACAAAATTAGCGATACTTCCTGTCCCGGTGTACAAATCATATACAACCTCATCTCCCTTCAGATCAGCAAATTCACGGGCAACCTGGTATAAGCGCAGGGCTTGAGTGCTGTTGGTTTGAAAAAAGGATTTAGGATCAATCTTGAAACTTAAATCCTCCAGTTTCTCAATAATATGACCTTTCCCCGCAAAAAGAACCATTTCCTGATCATACAGGCTATCGTTCAGTTTTGAATTTATAACATAAAAAAGAGAGCTTATTCCCGGAACTGCCTCCATAAGATGTGTCAATAAAGCTTCTCTTTTAGCTTTTGATTCTTTGTTAAAAACAACAATTACCATTACTTCGCCCGTAGTAGAAGTCCTGACAATCAGGTTCCTCATAAAACCGCTATGATCGCGTGTATTGAAAAAGTCGTAATTATTCTTAAGGCAGAATGCTTTGATGGAATTTCGGATTTGATTGCTTGGATCATCCTGCAGCCAGCACTTTTCCACATCTACAATTTTATCAAAATAACCCGGCACATGAAAACCCAGAGCACGCATTTCTTCAAGTTCCACTCCTGTTCTTGCTTCCTCCTCGGTAATCCATCGTTGATTGCTGAAGCTAAACTCCAGTTTATTCCGATAAAACTGTTCATGATCTGATCCCATAATTGGTCGTACTACCGGTAATTCCAAATGTCCGATCCTTGTAAGAGCATCTTCGACCTGTTTCTGCTTATATTTAATTTGAAGATTATATGGAATATGTTGTAATTTACAACCTCCACAGGTTCCGAAATGCTTACAAAAGGGCTCTGTTCTGATATCTGAATACTTATGGATGGCCATAACCCTGCCCTCCATATAGTTTTTTCGTTTTTTTACAATCTGTAGATCCACAACATCACCCGGGGCAACCATCTTCACAAAAATTACCATTTCATTTACCCTGGCTATAGCATTTCCTTCCGCTCCAAGATCGGTAATTTCAATATTTTCAAAAAAAGGTAATTTTTTTCTTCTCAAAGCTTCCTAATTAAATTTTAAAAGACAAAATTATGCTTTTGTTTTGAATTTTTCTTCATAGCAAAAGGCAGTAAACAAAATACATAATTCGTAAAGTTTGGATACATATCATCCTTTTCTTCACTCAAAAAAGTCTGACACTTCTATTTTTATCTGTATTTTCGAGGAACCTTTGCATCCGGCCAGTTATCCCGAAAATCGTCCCAATAGCTATGTATGGTTGACTTAATATCCTTATGCAGGATTAATATTCCAATAAGGTTAGGAACCGTCATGATGGCAATGGTAATAAGTGAAAAGTTCCATACTATCGTTGTATCTGTAAAGGCTGCAAAGAAAAATGCGATTACATAAAAAATCCGGTAAACAATGTCCCATCTGCTTCCGAACAAATAGGTCACAGCTCTCCCTCCATAATACGACCATGAAATGGCTGTGGAGAAAGCAAACAGAAGCAATCCTATGGAAACAATATATTGTCCGTAGTTGCCAAGAAAACTCCTGTTAAAGGCCTGTGTGGTAAGTGGAGCACTATGGATAAGCGATTTACCCCAAATTTGAACAGATTTTGTACTGTCTCTGATTATTTCTCCATTTTTGAAATAAACCGGTCCGGTATAAGCCACGTTATTATTGGTAAATTTCACATTTTCGGCAAAAGATTGGGCATGGATAATCGTTACATCACCTTCTAATTCGCCTTCTTCAACCATTAATGCGCCACTGAAAAGAAATTCAGTATTCGAACGCTTGAAATAGCTCCTTACACTTTTTACATCCTCCTGTGAACTTTCATCCAGTTGTCCGGAAAAAACTCTGAGATCTGCATCTTCAAATTGGTTATCGAATTTCTCACTCCAGACACCCGAAGAAAGCAATACCATTCCTGTTAATGAACAAATGATGATGGTATCGATAAAGGGTTCAAGTATAGCTACCATACCTTCAGAAACCGGTTCATGAGCTTTTGCCGCTGAGTGAGCAATCGGAGCAGAACCCTGACCAGCCTCATTGGAAAATAAACCACGGTTGACCCCTTTATTAAAGCTGAAAGCAAAACCGGCACCCAGAAATCCGCCTACTGCAGCACTCCCCGTAAAGGCATCACTAAAAATGGAAAGAAAAGAGGGTATGATATTTTCATAATTGGTTATGATAACAAACATTGCACCCAAAAAATAAATTAAAGCCATGGCCGGAACAAGAGTTGCGGTAACTCTGGCAATACGCTTAATTCCTCCGATAATAACGGCTCCCAGAAGAACCGCCAATACTGCACCGGTTATTACCTTGTTTATTCCGAAGGTGTCAAATAATGAATCAGAAATACTGTTTATTTGCGGCAGGCTTCCCGTTCCAAAAGAGGATAGGATGGTAGCAAAAGCGAAGAAACCACCCAACCAGACTCCTGTTTTTATTAGTTTGCCCGACTTGGTTTTAATATTCAGTCTCTTTTTCATGTAATACATTGGACCACCTGAAATAGAGCCGTCTGGCAAAATATCGCGGTATTTATGAGAAATGGTTACCTCAACAAATTTTGTAGTCATACCCAACATTGCCGTTACCAGCATCCAAAATAATGCGGCCGGTCCACCCAAATGAATGGCAAGAGCAACCCCGGCAATATTCCCTGTGCCCACGGTGCCCGACAAGGCAGTTGTAAGCGCCTGAAAATGAGAGGTATCGCCTACATCATCGTGCTTGTCATATTTACCACGTACAATACGAAATGCATGCTTGAAATATCTGATTTGTGGAAAACCAAGGTAAATAGTAAAGAAAAGTCCTGTACCTAATAACAGGTATACAAACCATGGACCACCACCTATGTGTTTATCAAGTTCAAGCAAGAATTCATTAATCTGTTGCATTTGTATGTATATTTTTTGTGAAGTGGCAAATATAGGAATTTTTTCAGGATGGGGGAAAGAAGGGAAAAGACTTAAAATTTGAAAGTGAGACTAAGTCCGGGATAAACTATGTTCTTATTAAAAAAATCTGTTTTCCGTTTAAGTGACAATGTTGAAATCTAATTTTGGTATTTTTTTTATTGGTGTCCGGTAAAATTCATCCATCTTGAAAAAATTGCCAGATCTTTATCCGGCATTTCTTTTTTGCCTTTTCTCAGGTCTCTATGATCAAAAAATGCAATTTTAAACCACAATCCTATTTCCAAACTCCAACTCTTTCATTAGATATTGAGCAGTATAAGAGTCTTTCTTTTTGATTATTTCTTCAGGTGTTCCTGTGGCAAGAATATCGCCCCCCATAAACCCACCTTCCTTTCCTAAATCGATTATGTAATCGGCGGTTTTAATAACGTCCATATTGTGCTCGATCATTATTACGGTATTCCCTTTATCTACCAGCCTGCCAATAACTTCGAGTAAGACCCTTACATCCTCAAAATGGAGTCCGGTAGTGGGCTCGTCCAATATATACAATGTTTTGCCTGTGTCTTTTTTGGAAAGTTCCGCCGCCAGCTTAACTCGTTGCGATTCGCCACCGGAAAGGGTTGTAGATGGCTGACCTAATGAAATGTAGCCTAATCCAACTTCCTTAATGGTCTTAATTTTTCTTTTGATGGCAGGTATATTATAAAAGAATTCCAATGCCTGATTTATGGTAAGATTCAGGACTTCGTTGATGTTTTTCCCTTTATACTGAACTTCCAGAGTTTCACGGTTATATCGTTTTCCGTTGCAATCGCGGCAATGCACATAAACATCGGGCAGAAAATTCATTTCGATGGTCTCCACTCCTGCTCCTTTGCAGGTTTCGCAACGCCCCCCGGCCACATTGAAGGAAAATCTTCCGGCATTGTAAGCCCTTATTTTAGCTTCGGAAGTCATGACAAATAAATTCCTGATATCCGAAAAAACACCGGTATAGGTTGCCGGGTTCGAACGTGGGGTTCTTCCCAGAGGTGACTGGTCAACCTCAATGACCTTATCGATATCATCAATACCTTTGATATCCTTGTAGGGAAGCGGATCTTTATTGCTTTTATAAAAATGCTGACTTAGTATGGGATGGAGGGTTTCGTTGATTAGTGTAGATTTTCCACTTCCGGAGACGCCTGTAACACAAATGAAGGTTCCCAGGGGGAAATCGACGGTAACATTCTTCAAATTATTCCCTGAGCATCCCTTCAGAACTATTTTGTCGCCATTTCCCTTTCGTCTTTTTTCAGGGATTAGAATCTGCTTCCTATGATATAAATAATCATTTGTAAGAGTGGCCAGGGATTTAATTTCATTGGGTTTTCCGGCGGCAACAATCTCACCTCCATGCTTTCCTGCAAACGGACCCAGATCGACTACATAATCAGCCGACTCTATCATATCCCTGTCGTGTTCCACCACAATTATAGAGTTCCCGTTGTCGCGAAGCAGTTTAAGCGATTGAATTAATTTGAGATTGTCTTTCTGATGAAGTCCTATGCTTGGTTCGTCCAAAATATAAAGAACGTTTACCAGCTGAGAACCAATTTGAGTTGCCAGTCTTATTCTCTGACTTTCACCCCCCGAAAGGCTTCTTGAGGGGCGATTAAGGGAGAGATACGTTAAGCCAACATCGATTAAAAAACCGATACGGTTTCTTATTTCTTTCAGCACATCTCTGGCTATAAGATTTTGCTTTTCACTAAGTCGTGATTCAAGATTTTCGAACCATTTAGCCAGATCAGAAATATCCATTCCTGCCAGATCGGAAATATTTTTACCGTCAATTTTAAAATGAAGAGCTTCTGTATTCAGGCGCTCGCCGTTACAAACCGGACAAACAACCTTTTTAACAAACTGATTTGCCCATTTACTTTCTGAAACACTGGAAGAATGTCCGTTTTGATTTTGAATAAAGGAGATGATTCCGTCAAAACTCAGCATATAATTGGAAGAAGCTCCCAAAGGTGTATTAGCCAATTTCAAATGTTCCTCTGTTCCGTATAAAATCTTATCGAATGCTTCTTCACTAATTTTACTTACAGGAGTGTCGAGCTTAAATCCAAATTTTTCACCTAAAGCCTCCAGTTGCCAGAATATCAATGTATTACGATATGTTCCCAGCGATTTTATAGCGCCTTTTCGGATGGAAAGGGAATCGTCAGGGATAATTTTCTTAACGTCAATTTCGGTTATCGTGCCTAATCCGTTACATTTTGGACAGGCTCCAACGGGTGAATTAAAAGAAAAGCTGTGAGGGGCTGGTTCATTATATGAAATTCCTGTAGTGGGACACATGAGCTGGCGACTGAAAAATCGTGGAGTATCTGTATCTTTTTCAAGAATAATACTAATTCCTTTCCCATGGTGCATTGAGGTTTCCAAAGATTTTTTCAAACCTTTCCGGTCGGCTTCATCCACATAAAATTTATCAATCAGAATTTCGATATTATGCGTTTTATAACGATCGAGTCGCAATCCCGACCTTAACTCCACAATTTCACCATTAATTCTGGCGGATAAAAATCCTTTTTTTCTAATACTTTCAAGCAATTCCTTATAATGCCCTTTCCTTCCCTTTACAACCGGAGCAAGTAAATAAACCGCTTTTCCCTTGTAGGATTCGAGGATCAAATCAATAATCTGATCGTCGGTATATTTAACCATTTTCTCTCCTGTATTATAGGAATATGCATCCGATGCGCGCGCATAAAGCAATCGCAGAAAGTCGTATATTTCGGTAATGGTACCAACCGTTGATCTTGGATTTTTGTTTGTCGTTTTTTGCTCGATGGAGATAACAGGACTAAGGCCCGTAATTTTATCCACATCGGGGCGTTCCATTGTTCCAAGAAATTGGCGGGCATATGCCGACATGGTTTCAATATACCTCCTCTGACCTTCAGCATAAATGGTGTCGAATGCCAGAGATGATTTTCCGCTTCCACTGAGTCCGGTAATTACTGTGAGTGAATTCCGGGGAATAACAACATCAATATTCTTAAGGTTATGCACACGTGCACCCAGAACATGAATCACTTTATCAGACTTATCAACGGATTTATTCGAATTCATATTAATTGGTAGTCTCCTCGTTTAATACAGGAATTTCAGCACGAGTGGGATCAAAAAATCCCTTACGGGGAATTTTTACATAATAGCTGTGGTTTTTAGGATTACTCAGGTTAGCCTCCCTCAACCATGGATTCATATTTTTTAATGTTTTATAGGTAATGTGGTAGCGCTTTGCAAATTCTGCCAGATTATCCACTTTCCCATCGATGGTTACTTCGAATGAGGGAACTTCGTGGTAAAGATCATCAACACCTATATAAAATCCATAATCGCCGGGGGAAGTTAAAATAAGTTTGATTGCCAGTATTCGAAAAATATAGCGTGAAGTTTCTTCAGTGAAAAGTAAATCATAATAGTCGCTATCTATCTGCCTGTCGACCTGCCTGTCAATTCCTCTTCTTCCAGCATTATAGGAAGCCGCTGCCATTGTCCATGACTTATACTTTTCATAAGATTCAAGAATATACCTACAGGCTGCTTCGGTAGATTTTTCAAGATGATACCGTTCATCCACTTCATTATTTACCTCGAGTCCATTTTCAACCGCAGTGCCTTCCAACAATTGCCAAAACCCGACTGCCTGAGAAGGTGAAACTACATTCATTAGTCCACTTTCGGCCACCGCAAGGTATTTAAAATCATCGGGTACGTTATATTCCCGTAGAATCTTTTCTATGGTTGGGAAATATCGGTTAGCGCGTTTCAGAAAAAGCAGAGTCTGTGATTGCCAATAGGTATTTACCAGAATTTCCCTGTCGAGAGCCTCTCTTACATCCACCTGATCCAAAGGAACTTGCTCACCCGAAAACTCAATAGCCTCGGGGATACTTACGGCGAAAATCGCATAAGCCCTTGTCGGCTCTTCTAAAACTTTTTCTTCTGAGTTCACATCTGATTTCAGGGGATTTACAAAAAATAAAATTCCGGATACCAATGTCAGGCTCAGAATAATTGCTAAATATTTAAATTTCATTCCAACAGTTTTTAATCAACATTAATTTAATTAGCCAAATCCTGCCACCCAAAAAAAGATTTTGGGACTACTTAAAACATATTTTCTTTTCAAAATCGCTTGAAAATGAAAAGAATCTGCAAAAATAACGAAATTCAATGAGAAATTGTTTGCTATAGCAGAGTAAAAAAAGTAAAAAAGCTGAAAGAGTTGAAATTAGGTCGGTAAAAGCGGAAAGAAAGGAGTTGGCCGCTCTAAAAAATATAACTCAGACCCGTATAAAACCCCATGGAGTATGGACGGTTTGCCACCAGGTTGTCTTTGTTAATTGAGTTAAGATAATACTTAAATTGCGGCTCGAATAAGAGCTGCAACTTTTTATTAATCTCGTATTCAAGTCCGAATCCAAAATCGCCTGAATAATTAATCTTGTTTACAGATTCAATTTCTCCAATGCTGGTTTTATCTGAGCCTTCATTTACAAATAAATTATTTCCCACCATAATATTTGTGCTCAATCCGCTAAGCACATTAAAATCCAGTTTACGATCAATAATTTTGTATTTCATATGAAAAGGAATTTCCATGATATGAAATATCTGACTAAAGGATAAATCGGATACTACTGATCTGTTTTCAGGACTCGTCAATGCACCGCTACTCAAATAGCTAAGAGTGGCATCGGCATTTTCGGGTTGAGCAATGGTGCTTATCGTACTTGAAGAAAAATCTGCATTATTTACTTTCCCGATTGAATTTGCGATAACATAGGGTTGTGGATCATTGAATACAGCATTTGGTAATGCATCATATGCATTTTCAGATTTTAAAGCAATGTTTTTCAATCCCCCAATAGTATATCCGATTCTGGCATAGACTAAGCCCGTATGAATACTTAAGCGTTCTGTGGCTATAAAACCAACTTTCATTCCACCTGAATAACTGATCTGCCCCGATTCAAAATCGTTATAATAACTTGAAAGGCTGGGACTTGAGCTAACAATATCCCTATAACTATATGTAGGACTCAGCAGGGCTTCGATCAAAAAATCTTTTTTCTGATTCTCAACGAAATCTTCTTTTGCTACCAGGTCCTCCCAGGTATATTGTTGGATAAATTCTTTTATCCTGATGCTGTCTTTTTTCGCATCGACAGGCTTTAATTGGATGGGGAAATCATCTAAAGAGACCAAGTGTTTCAGATTGTACGCTTCAATGGAAAGTTCATCATGGGTATCTGTGCTTGCTAAAACCGGGGCTGTATTTCGTTTAGTTGAAGCAGATAAAAACTTTTGTGAATAATCCTTTGCCGAAGACTTGTTTTCTATCCCGATATTTTCTGCCATTTCTTCAGGAAGTTCATTTTCCTTAAATGGATCTGTTGTTTCCGACCTGCTTGAATCTTCGATATTTTGACGGACGGTTTCATTCATACTGAACTGATTATCACCCAAATTCTCTGTATTGAAGATATACTGATAGCCCAAACCCAGTGCAATAACAATTGCCATTCCTGCCGCAATGCGCCAGAAAACAGGCAATACTCTATTTTTCTCAGGTTGAATTCCCGACAGGATATTATCCCAAATTTCGGGAGGTGGCTCCTTTTGAAAACTCAGGCTTTTCTTCCTGAAAATAACATCGATATTTTTATTCTTACTCATCTTTTCTTTCTCTCTCACTAAAAAGTTCTACTACCTTTTGTTGCAATATGGACCTTGCTCTCGACAGGTTAGATTTTGAGGTACCTTCTGAAATACCTAACTTTTCAGAAATATCTTTATGACTGAATCCTTCCAAGGCATACAAGTTAAAAACCAGCCTGTACTTTGGCGATAAATTCTGAATCAACTGTGATATTTCTTCTGCCGTCATCGATTCCAATACATACTGATCAAACATTTCGACATTAGCATTATCATATTCATCAATGGATTGAAGATTTACTCTTGATCTGATTTTTTCCAGTGCCGTATTGACCAAAATTCTTCTTATCCATCCCTCAAAAGAACCTTTTCCGGTGTATTGATCGATTTTACTAAACACTTTTATAAAACCATCCTGCATTATATCTTTTGCATCATCTGCGTTCCCTGCATATTGCAAGCATACACCATACATTTTAGGAGCAACAAGCCGGTACAATTCTTCTTGTCCCGATCTGTTTCCCTCTATACAAGCTTTTATAATATTGCCAGGTATGTCCGCCAAACTGCCTAAAAATTTTCCTTAAATTTACTTTACTTATAAAGGCTGGACAAGTACCTTGATAAATAATCCCGGTTTAATCCGATAAAAAGATGAAATGGAGTGGTGAATAGTTGCGTTGGGGGTGTATTTTGTTTGACGCAACTTTTTTTGGAGGGAATGCATCTTGTTAGTATGGTGGTGTGGTGGTGTGGTTGAGTGGTTGAGTGGTTGAGTGGTTGAGTGGTTGAGTGGTTGAGTGGTGGTCTCGATTTTTTTTCCTCAGTTGAGGTTGAATAGAAAAAAAAACTTAAAAAGATATGAAAAAATTAATGTATTTATTTGCCGGGATATTTTTGTTTAATTCTTGTCAGGAGAAAACAGATCCTTATGTTCCTTCCATTGATTTTCAATCTGATAAAAAAGCAGCTCAGCTTATAGCTGCAGATAATGTTTTTGCCTTCGAATTATTTAAAGAAGTTGACCAATTAGCTGAGGAAGAGAACTATATGGTTTCTCCCTTAAGTGTTGCTATTGCTTTAGGAATGACCTATAACGGATCGGATGGAAGCACTAAGACGGCCTTTGAGGAGACTTTGGGATTTAGCGGATTTACCCGTCATGAGATAAATACAATCCATGGAGCCTTAATTGAACACCTCCTGAAGGTGGATCCTAAAGTTACTTTTGAGATTGCCAATTCTATATGGGTGAATCAGAATTACACACTACTTAGTGAATTTGCCGATTCCAATGCCTATTATTATGGTGCGGAAATACGAAGTATGAATTTTTATAGTCCGGATGCATTAGGAATTATAAACGGTTGGGTTAGTGATAAGACACATGAGAAAATAACGGAAGTGCTCGATGCTATTCCTCCGGCTACTGTTATGTATCTTATAAATGCCTTGTATTTCTATGGTTCCTGGCAATATGAATTCGACAAGGAACAATCGGCTCCTATGAATTTTACTTTCGAAGACGGAAGCAGCGATATGGTTGATGGAATGGCGATGACAGCGACTCTTCCAATTGCTTATCAGGATAAATATACTGCCATAGACCTGCCTTATGGCAGTAACAAGTTCTCTATGACAGTATTACTCCCAAAGGATAATTTCAATGTTGATAATATTATTGAGGAGATGAATGCACAATCGTGGGAAATTATGACCGGGAATCTTACTGAGACCAATCTGACCCTTAGAATGCCCAAATTCAAATATGAATTTAAAACGCTTCTGAATGACCATTTAGCAAACATGGGATTAGGCGTAGCTTTTAGAGGAGGGGCTGAATTCCCTTTAATGGTTGAAGAATCTCAGGATCTTTACATTTCCAGAGTCATCCACAAAACATTCATTGATGTGAATGAAGAAGGCACAGAAGCTGCGGCAGTAACAGTTGTTGAAATCAGAGAGACTTCTACCGGAGGTGGAGAGCTGACAATTAATATAGACAAACCTTTCCTCTATGTAATCAGGGAGAAGACCAGCGGTACATTGGTATTTATGGGGAAGGTTGGCAACCCGGGGTAATTCATTTACAAATGTATCACCTCACCATAAGCTGCTGCTGCAGCTTCCATAATAGCTTCCGACATGGTTGGGTGCGGATGAATGGATTTTATTAATTCGTGTCCGGTTGTTTCCAGTTTTCTGGCTACCACCATCTCTGCAATCATCTCGGTAACATTGGCGCCAATCATGTGAGCACCCAGAAGCTCCCCGTATTTGGCATCAAAAATCAGTTTCACAAAACCGTCTTTTTGTCCCGACGCACTGGCTTTACCCGAGGCCGAGAAAGGAAATTTTCCTACTTTGATTTCATAACCAGCTTCAACCGCTGCTTTTTCGGTCATACCCACAGAGGCCACTTCAGGATTTGTATAAGTACAACCCGGGATATTTTTATAATCGACAGCTTGTGGATTCAATCCGGCAATTTTTTCAACGCAGGTTATTCCTTCCGCAGAGGCCACATGAGCCAGAGCGGGGCCACCAACGATATCACCGATAGCATAAACACCCTTTACATTGGTTTTATAAAACTCATCAACTTTTATTTTGCCCTTGTCGAGCTCGATTTTCAATTGCTCCAACCCAATATTTTCGATGTTTGGAGTAACTCCCACTGCAGAAAGCACTATTTCAGCTTCAACCTCAACTTCACCTTTAGGCGTTTTAATTTTAACCTTACAAAGATTGCCGCTGGTATCCACAGACTCTACTGATGAATCGGTAAGCACCTTAATTTTTGACTTTTTGAAATTTCTTTCCAACTGTTTTGACACTTCCTCATCCTCAACAGGAACGATATTCGGTAAAAACTCAACCAATGTAACTTCAGTTCCAATGCTGTTATAAAAAGCAGCAAACTCACTTCCAATAGCTCCGGATCCCATTACCAGTAAAGATTTTGGCTGTTTGGGCAAAGTCATTGCCTGACGATAACCGATAATTTTCTTTCCATCCTGCTTTATGTGTGGAAGTTCTTTCGATCTTGCTCCGGTTGCTAAAATAATGTGGTCTGCCTCAACAGTAGATTTCTTTCCGTCTTTTTCAACCTCAATTTTTCCGGGAGCCAGAAGTTTTCCGAATCCTTCAATAACATCAATCTTATTCTTCTTAAATAAAAATTGAATTCCTTTGCTCATACCATCAGCAACGCCTCTGGATCTTTGAATGATCTTTTCGAAATCAGGTTTAGCTCCACCTTCAAGAATGATTCCATACTCTTCAGCATGATTAAAGTAATCGTATACCTGTGCCGATTTTAATAATGATTTTGTAGGTATACATCCCCAATTGAGACAAATCCCACCTAAATTTTCACGTTCAATAACAGCCACATTCATTTTTAATTGAGCTGCACGGATTGCGGCAACATAACCGCCTGGTCCACTGCCTATTACTACTAGATCGTATTTCATATTTTATGTATTGGTACTGGTTGCTGATTCACCGGTAAATAGCAAATTTTGTTATTCTGATTTTTCCAGCTTTAAATTTTATAATTTAAGAGATTTAATTCATCAAATGATTTTTCCCCATTTTGACTTCAAAACAAATTTAGAACAAATAAGTTTAGTCTGAAAATGAAAAAATCAAACTCTGTTTCTTTGTCGTATGGCTTCATATATTAATACAGCAGCTGATACAGAAACGTTTAGAGAGTCGATATCCCCTTTCATTGGGATAGCTACAATTTTGTCTGCGGCTCTTCTCCATGATTCAGATAAGCCGATATCTTCAGCTCCCAGAACTATAGCCGAAGATTTGGTATAATCGGCGGCTGTATAAATCTCCGAATTTTGAAGAGCGGCTGCGAATATTTTTACTTTATTACTTTTAAAAAACTGTATGCAACTTTCGGTATCTGTAATTACGACTTTTTTTGTAAAAAGGCAACCCACACTCGAACGTATTACATTGGGATTATAAATATCTGTATTGTTATCGCAGACAATAACCGCATGAATTCCGGATGCATCGGCTGTTCGTAATAATGCCCCAAGGTTTCCTGGTTTTTCAACAGTTTCAATAACCAGATAAAGATTATTCTCCCTGTGCTCCAGTCCATTCAGAACGTGATTTTTCGGTTCAGCCAGAGCGAGCAAGCCATCTGAATTATCACGATAAGCAATTCTCGAAAAAACATTTTGTGACACTTCAATTTTAAATCCTGCATTAATCTGATTGAGAAGTCCCTCACTTTTTTGGTTGAGAAATTTTTTACAGAAAAATATTCTGCTGAATTTATACTGATTCTCCCACGCCCTCTGAATTTCCCGTAATCCTTCAACTTTGAATAATCCCGCAGCCCGGCGTTCCCTGGGCTTGTCGAGTTTCAACAATTCTTTAATTTGCGAATTCTGGGTACTGGTGATGGGATCCATTTTGTAAAGATAAAGAGATAAAATTAATCTGGGTAAAAAAATATCCGATTGCTTCACCACCACACCATCCTTCGGCAAGCTCAGGAACCTCCACCCCCGATAGCTATCGGGGACCACACCACCACACTATCCCTCCAACACCTTCCTCATCGATTCAATATTTCTCTCGTTTTTCACATTTTTCGATTCAGAAGTATATAAAAATTCAAACAGTCCGCTGTTATTTTCCTCCACTTTTGGTCTTACCACTTTTAATGATGGGTTCATCATTTTGTTTTCGACTGTAAACCCTTCGCCCAAAATTCCTATGGTTGTTGGAATCCAGCGCTGAGGGAACATATCTCCGAATTTGCCTTTAGATCTGTATTCTCTGATCTCATTGTCGATTAATTCTATGGCTGCTTCAATACCTTCTCTGCTGTCAGCAGTTAAACCTTTCGACTTTAGCTGTCTTAACAAAGCCTCCCTGTTTGGATAAACGAGGGCAATTGTGTATGGATTTTGATTATTATGAAGCAGGCACTGCTCAATTATTTCCGATTGATCTGTAAATGCTTCTTCAATGCCTTCCGGACTATATTTCTCACCATCGTCGGCAATAAGTAAGCTTTTATATCGGCCAAGCACGTATAAAAATCCGTCAGCATCAACATATCCCATATCGCCACTATGCAACCACCCGTCGGCCAGAGTTTCAGTTGTTGCGGTTTCATTTTTCCAATAGCCTTTCATTACATTTTCACCTCTTACAAGAATCTCCCCTTTTTCTCCGGTTGGAAGCTGATTGCCTTCTGAATCTGCTATTTTTATGGTTATTTCTTCAGGTATTACCCCGGAGGCACCCAATTTATGTCTTTCTGGTGAATTGATACTTAACATAGGACTGGCCTCTGTTAATCCATAGCCCTGATACATAGGAACACCGATAGCATAAAAGAATTTTTGAAGTTCTATATCAAGAAGTGCGCCTCCTCCAATAAAAAACTGCATATTTCCACCGAGGGCATTTCTCACCTTACTAAAAACCAGGGCATCAAATAATGCATATAAAGGTTTTAGCAAGAAATTAAATCCTTTGCCTTTATCGATTCCTATTCCATTATACCGATAGGCAATATTTAATCCGGCACTAAACAGCGACCATGTAAGTTTCCCCTTCGCCCTAACACCACTTTCAATGTTGCTCCTGAAATTTTTGGCAATTGTAGGAACGCTGAACATAAGCTGAGGCTTAATCTCCTGAATATTCTTAAAGATATTTTTTCTGGTTTCAAAGCCGGTTTTCCCCATTTCAAGGGCTGCCAGGCTGGCTCCAACACTCATCATGGTAAATATTCCTGATGTATGTGCAAAAGAGTGATCCCATGGAAGGAAAAGGAACATTACCCAGTCGGAAGGAATTGTTGTAACACTAAGAGCCTGCTCGGTATTTGAGGTATAATTCCTGTGCGTTAGCATAATACCTTTTGGATCGGCTGTGGTGCCTGATGTATAGCAAATATTTGCCACATCATCGGGTTGTACAGATTCATAAATTTTTTGAAACTCTCCCGGCTTCTCCACAAGAAATTTCTTCCCCTTTTCCATTATATCCCCAATAAAAATCTCATCCTTTTCGTATTTCTCTTTTGGATCGAGAAGAATAACTTTTTCCAGGTCAGGCAGAAACTTTTTAATTGGGTCAAGTTTTTTAGCCTGACTTTCGGAGACCACTATCATTTTTGACTCAGAATGTTTTAAACGAAATGTAAGATCTTCAGGCTCATTTAATTGAATAGACAAAGGCACATCTATTGCTCCGTTAAAAAACATTCCCATTTCTGCTACAACCCAGAGTGTCCTTCCCTCTGCCAACAATGCCATCCGATCGCCCTTTTTGATCCCCAGCAAATGGAGTCCTGCACCAAATTGATGTATGAGTTCCCTGATTTCATTATAACTGGTTGGTTGGAATTTGCCATCGCGTTTTTCCCACATATATGGGTTATCGCCATATTTTGCGACGTTTCCCTCTAGAAATTGAACAAGTGTTTTCATTTGTTTTTGGGTAGTTTTTGAATTCGTTAAATTACAAAAAAAGTGGAATTATCCAAGGCAAGAAAAGTGCATATAAACTTGTTTAATAATTAAAGTCTCAAATTTACAGCATGTAAAACAGCACTACAACAATCTGTTCGGTATTATGGTATTATGTTCAGAAACGAACAGTTTTGGAATAATTGATCTTACCAAATCTCATCACAATTTAATTCATTTAGCTTTTTTTCAATTTGTTAGACATTTGGGTATAATATTTGAGGAGCTTCAAGGGTAAAAACTTAAATATGATAGAATTAAGAGGTATTCATAAATCCTATGAAATGGGTTCCAATAAATTGCATGTACTGAAAGGCATTGATTTAAGTATAAAAGAAGGAGAACTTGTTTCAATTGTTGGTTCATCCGGCTCCGGAAAATCCACCCTTCTTAATATTCTGGGAATACTCGACACATACGATCAGGGCGAATATTATCTGGATGGAAAGCATATCAAAAATCTTAATGAAACAAAAGCTGCCTGGTACAGAAATCAAATGATCGGTTTTGTCTTTCAATCTTTCAATCTCATTTCCTTTAAAAATGCCATGGAAAATGTGGCATTACCTTTGTATTACCAGAAGGTTAGTCGTAAGAGGAGAAATATAGTTGCCCTTGAATATCTGGATCGCATGGGATTAAAAGAATGGGCGGAGCATACTCCCAATGAGCTTTCAGGGGGGCAGAAGCAAAGGGTTGCCATTGCCCGTTCCATGATTTCAAAACCAAAAGTTATTCTGGCAGATGAACCCACAGGAGCCCTGGATTCAGCAACTTCAATGGAGGTAATGAATTTATTTAAAGAAATCAATCGGGAGGGAATTACCGTAATTATCGTAACCCATGAGCATGACATTTCAGAACAAACCAATAAAGTAATCCATCTTAAAGATGGCTTTATAGAGAAGATAAGAATCAACACACCCGAAAACATACTGGCAAATGTTTGATCTCGATAAATGGCAGGAAATATTCAGTACAATCAGAAAGAACAAGCTAAGAACTTTTCTTACAGGATTTAGTGTAGCCTGGGGTATTTTTATGCTTATCATCCTCCTGGGTTCCGGTTATGGATTGGAAAATGGGGTAAGGGATCAATTCAAGGGCGGTGCTGTAAATGGGATATGGATTACAAGCGGGATGACCAGCAAGACTTACAAAGGTTTACAACCCGGTCGTCAGGTAAAGTTTACCAATGAAGATTATAGTCTGGTAAAAGGCGCTGTTGATGGTATTGATCTGATATCAAGCAGGTTTTGGATACATCAGGACAATACTTTTGCCTATAAAAACAATTATGGGAATTTTACCATTTCACCCGTTCATCCCGATTACGGTGAAATTAAAGAATTGGAAATGCTCGAAGGCCGGTTTGTCAATGATATTGATTTGGCAAAATACCGAAAAGTGATTGTAATTGGTGAAATAATTAAAGAGACCCTGTTTAAAGCACCCGATACCATTGCCGTAGGGAAATATATTAATGTGGCAGGAGTGCCTTTTCAGGTAATAGGTGTTTTCCACGATGAGGGATCAGACGATGAGCAAAGGAGAGCTTATGTTCCTGTTTATACAGCACAGAGAGTTTTTACGGGTGATAATGTGATAAATCAGGTTTCATTTACAACCAATTTAGGAATTGATAAAAGCAATGAAATGCTTGCTACCATTACCCGTCAGCTTGCTGCTTTCCACTCCTTTGATCCGGAAGACCAAAGAGCCATAAATGCTTGGAATAAAGCTGAAGAATTTGAAAGAACCATGCAGCTGTTTGCAGCTATCAGGTTGTTTATATGGATTATTGGTATAGGAACAATTATTGCCGGAATAGTTGGAGTAAGCAATATTATGCTCATTGTGGTTAAGGAAAGGACCAAAGAAATAGGCATACGTAAGGCTATTGGAGCTTCTCCGGCATCGGTTGTGAGTCTTATACTACAGGAGTCGATATTAATTACCGGATTTTCCGGTTATATAGGACTGGTTGCCGGTGTTTTTTTACTTGAACTAGTCTCAAAATATATGCCTCCAAATGAAATGTTTGCAAATCCTGAGGCAGATTTTCAACTGGCTGTTTCAGCCACAATATTACTTGTAATTTCGGGCGCTTTGGCAGGACTTATACCTTCTTTAAGAGCGGCGAGAATTAAACCCATTGTTGCATTAAGAGATGAATAGTTATGTTTTTTAAAATAATGATAGACCGGGATAAATGGCAGGAAATTTTCCAGGCACTTCGTACGAACAAATGGAGAACTTTCTTAACTGCTTTTGGGGTATTTTGGGGGATATTCATGTTGCTTGTTATGCTTGGATCGGGACAAGGGCTGGAGAATGGGGTAACCCAGGGATTTGGTGATTTTGCAACCAATTCGGTTTTTATCTGGCCACAGAGAACAACCATGGCCTATAAAGGTTTTGATCGTAACCGTTCCTTCAGCTTTAAGGACGGTGATGTGGAAGCAATCAGAAAAACCATTCCTGAAATACAATATCTGGCTCCACGTCTACAGGGAGGCGGATTCAGAAGCGGCGATAATGCTGTACGGGGTGAAAAAACAGGGACTTATAGCGTTTATGGAGATTATCCTGATTTTTTTAAGATTGATCCGGTTGAAATACTGGAGGGACGTTTTATAAATGAAATAGATATTCGTGACAGGCGAAAAGTAATTGTAATCGGGAACAGAGTTTATGAAGGTTTATTTGACAAAGGAGAGGAGTGTATAGGTGAATATATAAGGATTCAGGGAATTTATTTCAGAGTCGTGGGGCGCTTCAAGTCAAAAAAGTCAGGTGAAGGTGCCAATCAGGATAACGAAGCGATGTTTATGCCTTTTACCACCATGCAAAGAGCATACAATTACGGGGATCGTGTGGGTTGGTTATCGGTAACAAGTATCGATCAGGTTCCTGTTTCAGTAGTACAGGAGAAAGTCATAAAACTTCTTAAAACCAGGCAAAACATTAATCCTGCAGACGATTTGGCCATAGGCTCCTTTAATGTTGAAAAAGAATTCAAACAAATGCGGGGATTATTTTTCGGGATCGATATGCTTATCTGGATTGTTGGAATTGGAACTCTTCTTGCAGGGGTGATCGGTGTTTCGAATATAATGCTGGTTATTGTAAAAGAAAGAACCAAGGAAATTGGGATACAAAGAGCGCTTGGTGCAACACCCATGCATATTACCATGCAAATTATCAACGAATCGGTTTTCCTTACTACTTTATCAGGCTACATAGGGCTGGTAACAGGTGTTTTGGTTATTGAAGGCGTCGATCATCTGATTCGTCAACAAGGCGATGAAGCAGGATTCTTCAAGAATCCGGAAATTGACATCTCCATTGCCATTGCGTCATTAGTAATTCTAATAATTTCAGGTGTAATTGCAGGATTGATTCCTGCCAGCAGAGCGCTGAATATTAAACCAATAGAAGCGTTACGAACAGAATAAAGTTTTCTTTTTTATTATATTTGATTTGAACATTCTATAATTAAAATAAATTTAACCTTATGAAGAAATTTCTCAGAATACTTTTGTTAGTGATTATCCTTGGTGGTTTTGTCTGGACCATCTATTTCCTATATAAAAAGTCGCAAAAACTACCAGATGTTTTTGCCATTGAATCACCATTTATTTCCAATATTGAACGAAAAACTGTTGCCACCGGGAAAGTTGTTCCACGAATTGAAATTGAGATAAAACCTCAAGTTTCAGGAATTGTTCAAAAGATTTACGTCGAAGAAGGAAAAATGATTAGGGAAGGCGATCTGATTGCCAGGGTTAAAATCATTCCAAATATGATAAGTCTCAATGAAGCCGAGTATCGTCTGGAAACAGCCAGAAATAATTTTGAAGATGCAGGAAAGAATTTCAGCAGACAGAAAAAAATGTTTGATCAGGGTGTTATTCCCGAAGCCGAATTTCAAAAGTATGAACTGGAATATCTGAATTCAAAAGAAGAATTACAAGCGGCAAATAATAACCTTCAATTGATAAAGGAAGGAGTTACCAGCAAATCGGATGAAACAACGAATACACTTATTCGATCCACTATATCAGGCATGGTACTCGACATTCCTGTGGAAGAGGGCAATTCTGTGATTGAAACCAACACCTTTAGCGAAGGCACTACCATTGCTTATGTTGCCAATATGCAGGAAATGATTTTTGAAGGAAAAGTGGACGAAACTGAAGTTGGGAAAATTAAACCTGGAATGATTCTTAGCATTACCATTGGAGCGATTGATAATGTGCGTTTTGATGCCGTTTTAGAATTTATAGCACCCAAAGGTGTGGAAGAAAATGGTGCCATCCAGTTTGAAATTAAGGCAGCCCTCAAGCTGGATGAAAATTATTTCGTTCGCTCGGGATATTCTGCCAATGCAGATATAATACTTGAAAAAAGAGATAGTGTTATAGTGATTCCGGAAAGTTTGATAAAATTTGAAAACGACTCCACCTTCATTGAAATTGAAGTAAGCAAACAGGTATTTGAAAAGAGATTTATTATCACCGGACTTTCAGACGGCATTAATATTGAAGTTCTTGAAGGCGTTTCACTTGAAGATAAGATTAAATCAAGAAAAATTACAGAATAGTTTGGTAGAATAAATTTTGAATTAATATTTTTTTGATATTTTCAGGTATTGATAGTAAAAACTATTTTGTAAAAATCAATTGCTAATCCACGAAAAATCCTGTAAATTCCCAAAAAATTTAATTTATGCCAAATACTCAAAAGTTCGGAACTTCCCCCGTTTTTTTCACCGCTATCGCAACAATTCTGGGTGCGATTTTATTTCTAAGATTTGGATTTGCTGTGGGTACTCTGGGCTTTGGAGGTACTCTGCTAATAATTATCCTCGGCCATTTGGTTACCATACCTACAGCCCTGGCAATATCGGAGCTTGCTACCAATAAAAGAGTTGAAGGAGGAGGTGAATATTTTATTATTTCCAGATCCTTCGGACTAAATATTGGAGCAACCATAGGAATAGCCCTTTATTTATCGCAGGCTATTTCAGTTGCTTTTTATGTAATTGCTTTTACAGAAGCTTTCGAACCTTTATTTAATTTTTTAAGCGCCAAATTCGGGTTTATCGTTCCCCGTCAAGTCATTAGCATACCGGCCATGATTGGTTTATCAGCTCTTATCCTGAAAAAAGGAGCCGACATCGGTGTTAAGACATTATATATAGTGGTTGGAATATTGTTTGTCTCACTCATTCTTTTTTTCATGGGAAAAACAGGATATCTAGAGGATGGTGGTTTCCGGTTCTCTGACATCAATTTCTCTAATAAAAAAGATTTCTTTATCGTTTTCGCTATTATTTTCCCGGCTTTTACCGGTATGACAGCAGGTGTAGGATTGTCAGGTGACCTGAAAAAACCATCGGTATCAATTCCACTTGGAACAACCCTTGCCACCGTTTCGGGCATGATCATCTATATTTTCATTGCATGGAAGTTTTTCACTTCAGCCAGTGCACAAGATCTTACCGAAAACCAGCTTATTATGTCAAAAATTGCCATTGGAGGAGGGTTTATTATTCCATTAGGATTGGCTGCTTCAACTATATCCTCTGCCATTGGTTCTATTATGGTAGCTCCAAGAACTCTTCAGGCCCTTGCTCAGGACAACTCCCTTCCAATGAGAAAAATAAACCGGATTTTCGCCAAACAAAAGGGTGAAAATAACGAACCTTTTAACGCCACATTATTAACTTCCCTTATCGCCATTGTTTTTGTAGCCATGGGCGATGTAGATGCAGTAGCTCAAATTATTTCGATGTTTTTTATGGTTACCTATGGCTCGCTCTGTTTGATTTCATTCCTGAATCATTTCGGGGCATCTCCTTCCTATCGTCCGTCTTTCAAATCTCACTGGGTTATTTCGCTTGTGGGTTTTATGGCTGCAGTATGGCTAATGTTTAAAATGAATTTCAGCTATGCCCTTGCTGCAATTATTCTAATGACACTCTTATACATACTTACAAACTACCTACACAAAAACAGAAAAGGTTTGGAAGCCATATTTACAAATTCCTTATTTCAATTAAACAGAAATTTACAAGTGTATTTACAAAGGTCTCAGAAAAGCAGACATAATAAGGAATGGCGGCCCAGTGCCATTTGTATTAGCAGAGATTCATTCGACAGAACCAATGCTTTTCAGCTTTTGAACTGGATTTCATACAAATATGGATTTGGAACCTACATTCACTTAATTGAAGGATATTATTCCACAGCAAAATGCACACAGGCCAGCACGGAGCTTGCAAAATTAATATCGCAATTTGAGGATGACCACAACCATGTATACATCGACACCCTTATTTCGCCTTCCTATACTTCAGCTATTGCCCAAACCATACAGGTTCCGGGAATATCTGGAATGGAAAATAATATGGTAATATTTGAGTATTCAAAAAATGACGCTTCGGTTCTTGGAGAAATAAGTGAAAATATTCCATTAGTGAAAGCAGGAAATTTTGATGTTTGTGTTTACCGAAGTACCGAAAAGTATGTAGATTTCAAAAAAGATATTCATGTATGGATCAGGAGTACAGATCAGGAAAATTCCCATCTGCTAATCCTCCTAAGTTTTATCATCCTGGGACATCCTATCTGGAAAAAAAGCAATATTAAAATCTTTGACGTTCGTAAAGAAGGCGCTGAGAAAGAAACCAGAAAGCAAGTGAAAGACCTGGTTATCAAGGGACGTTTGCCAATAAACTCAAATAACATTACTATTATCCCTGAGAATCCGAAAACCGGTATAAAAAAACTTATAAACCAATATAGTAAGGAAGCTGCCCTTTCATTGATAGGTTTTAGGGAAGATAGTCTGAAAAATCAGGGCAAATCCATTTTTGAAGGCTACGATGATTTAGGACCAATTCTGTTTCTTAATTCGAATACTCAAAAAAGAATTGAATAGTGGTGTAGTCCTGGATGGCTATCGGAGGTAGTGGTTTCTAAATGGTGGGGCCATTTGGGGACTAAATAAAGTGAAAGGATGAAAGAAAAAAAGAGATGAGGCAAATTAGAATTTCGTGTAAATAAATTATTATCTTAAAGAAAAAAAATATGTCAACAAGCGAAGAAAAAATTGTAAAAGCTTTTAAGCAAAAAGACTGGAATGAAATTCAAACCCATGATACCTGGCAGATCTTTAAGATTATGTCTGAGTTTGTACTGGGATTTGAGAAACTGGGAAGCATTGGCCCCTGTGTATCCATTTTTGGATCGGCCAGAACAGATCCGGATAATAAGTATTTCAGACTCGCTGAAGATATTGCCTATAAGCTTACCCAGCACGGATACGGTGTTATTACCGGTGGTGGACCCGGGATTATGGAAGCTGCAAATATGGGTGCAACTAAAGGAAAAGGTAAAAGTGTTGGGGTAAATATTGATTTGCCCTTTGAGCAATCAGCCAACCTGTTTATTGATTCAGACAAACTGATCACATTTAAGCATTTTTTTGTAAGGAAGGTTATGTTTCAAAAATATGCCCAGGGATATATTGTCCTTCCAGGTGGATTTGGCACTTTCGATGAGCTTTTTGAAGCCCTTACTCTCATTCAGACTGAAAAAATTGGAAAATTTCCAATAGTCCTTGTTGGCAAAGATTATTGGGAGGGTTTGGTAGAATGGATAAAGAATGTAATGTTGGAGAAGGAAAAAAACATAAATAAAAAAGATTTAGACTTGTTCATTCTTACAGATTCAGCAGAAGAAGCGGTGGATTACATAAATAAATTCTACACAAAATACCTATTGAGCCCGAATTTCTAAAAGATGTGGATAATAAAATGAAGTTGTTAATATTTTGAGTATTTAGCCTATTTTATAAAGCTGCCATTATACCTACTTTGCGGAAAAATAATAGGAAATTATGTTTTATCAACTGTTTGTTTATTTAAATCTGTTAGGAATATTTTTGTTTTCATGGTTTATTGATCAGGAAATAAACGTAAAGCTAAGCGTCCCAACCGAGGTACAGGCAGGAGAAAGCTTCCGTGTCGATATTATTATCGAGAAAGGTGATTTGGAAAGTTTCTCAAGGTATATACAGGATCTGCCATATGGCTTAACGGCTGAGAGAGTTACATCTGCCAATGCCGATTTTTCTTTTGAAGACCAAAGAATCAGATTAATCTGGATAAAACTTCCGGCTGAGAACACACTTTCGGTTAGTTATAATATTAATGTTGACAAACGACTTAAAGGAAGCTTTGAATTAAAGGGCGATTTTGCCTTTGTGGAAGAAAATCAACGAAGGAATATGGAGGTTTCTGCTGAGCATATGATCAACATAATCCCGAGTCCTGAGCTCGCTGACAGCCTAATTGTCGACATAAAAGATTTTGAACAAATGTTAAGGGAAACCGGACAAACACCAGATTCATTTAACAAATTGGCAGTCCTGCGCTCACCTCCTGTTAAATCAGGCAATTATCAATATACCGTTGAACTTCTGGTAAAAAAAGGCGATTTAAGTAAATTCGCAAAAATTGAAGAACAAATCCCAGCAGGTTATAGGGCAGTTGAAGGAGATTCTCAGGAAGGAATCTTTAGTTTTAGTCGGGGAGTAGCAAAAATATTGTGGATGAATCTTCCCCTGCAGTCTGAATTCAGTATCACTTACAATATCATTCCCGATCCCGGATATGCTATTGAAAACCTTACTCCTTCAGGAACATTTTCGTATATTACTGGTAATGCGACAGAAATAATTGCGATTGAACAAAAAAAAGATGACCTTGCAGATTATTTTATTGAACGAGATACTGCTGAAATAGAAGCTTCAGATACTGTTGCTGATAGTGAGGTGGCAGACGTGATTGTGCAGGAAAGTAATGAGACTGAAAAAATTGATCCGGTTGCAGATGTTAAAAAGACTGAAGTAAGTTTTGATGAATCAGCAAGCGAAGGAGACATTCTTCAACCCCAGGCAGGGATTTATTATCGGGTTCAGCTTTCAGCCGGTCATACAGAAGTGGATATTGAAAAGTATTTCCGTGCCCGGAAAATAAGTGATGAAGTCAAAATGGAGTATCACGACGGATGGCGCAAATATTCAACAGGTTCGTTCAATGTATATAAAGATGCCAGAGATTACAGGGTGAAAATTTGGGAGACAACCCCAATTCATGATGCTTTTGTTTCTGCATATAGCGACGGCAGAAGAATTACTGTTCAGGAAGCATTGATGGTAACCAATAATAAATGGTATCGTTAAAAAGGTATTGAGCATTAAAAACCTATTGATGAACAGAGTTTTTGCGATCATTCTGGTATTATTCACAACTGGCGGTTTTATTTACTCTCAGGAGGATGTGGTCGAAGACCTTCTGAATGAGAGGATATTAAACGAGAATCCGGTTTATAAACCAATGGTAGGTATTTCATCCGGAGTTTTTAATTTCCTTGGTGACGTTAACAATAACTATTCGAATCCCGTTCTTGGTGATAAAGCTTATAAAATTAATATCTCCACTTATCTGGATGTAAAAAGATACCTTAAATTAAATTTAAATTTTCTGTATGGAAAAGTTTCGGGCAACGAAAGATCCCTGACCGACACCACCCGTAATCTGAATTTTGAAACCGATTTGGTAAACTTTGGGATCAACCTGGAATATTCTTTCGAACATATTCTGAAAAAGAATTCACTTATCAAACCCTTCGTAAGTATTGGAATTGAAAACCTTCAATTTTCACCAAAGGGTGATTTATATACTACCATTAATGATACGAAAATTAACTACCATTATTGGTCTGACGGATCTATTAGAGATATTTCTGAATTTGCAGGAGATGCCTCATTGAGTTCTGTCATATATCAGGACTATAACTATGAAACCAACCTTCGTCAGAATGAAAGACAAGAGTTCAATTTGGGAAATTATTCTCAAAACACTTTTGCAATTCCTGTTGATTTTGGACTAAATATGAAAATTTCTGAGAGAGTCAATCTGAAATTAGGGAGCTCTTTTCACATTACTTTTTCAGACTTTATCGATAATGTTTCCAGTGTGGGCACTTCAGTTGTAGGCAAAAAAGGTAACGACATTCTGATTTATAATTATATAGGTATTGATTTCGACCTTTTTTCAGAACCTAAGACTGTAATAATTGAGAAGATGTTTGCTGAAATGGAATTCGATGCCGTGATGTTTGATGATGAGGATGGCGATTTTATTCTTGACGCTGTTGATGAATGTCCCGGTACTCCGTATGGTGTGGTAACCGACACCCTGGGCTGTCCTTTGGATGAGGATAAAGATGGGATACCGGATTATCTTGACAAGGAAAAATTTTCTTCCCCCGGAGCATGGGTTGACGATAACGGGGTTAGCATTAGTGAAGAGGACTATCTGATTCGTCTTTTAAACAGAAATGAGGCAATGGGCAGATCTGATGTAATCAAATACTTTGAAACGATAGGTAAGTCTTATGTAAGGAAGTCTGTTGAAGGCATTCCCGATAAGTTTAAATCCCTCGATACCGACAATGACGGTTATATCTCCTTCGAGGAATTACTCCAGGGAATTGATAATTATTTCGATCAGAAACTTAGTCTGAGTGTTGAAGATATTTACGAATTGAACAACTTCTTTTTCAGTCAGTAATAATTTTTTTTTAGGAAATCCTATCTCCCTTTAAATTTTTGCATCCTGTCAATCTGCCGTTTGGCGTCATTTTGTTTTATCGATTCACGCTTATCGTATTGCTTTTTACCCGTGGCGAGACCAATTTCAAGTTTTGCCAATCCTTTAGCAGAAAAAAAGAGCGCAATACTTATGATGGTATTCCCCGATTCCTTGGTTTTTCTGCTTAGCCTTTTAATTTCTTTTCTGTTTAGGAGAAGTTTTCTTTCCCGTTCCGGACTATGATTGTTATAGGTCCCAAATTTATATTCGGCGATCTGCATACCACGCACAAAAATTTCATTTTCTCTGATGAAACAATAGGAATCCCCCAAACTTACCTTCCCTTCCCTTATCGACTTCACTTCCGTTCCGGTCAACACCATTCCGGCAGTAAACTTTTCCAGAATCTCGTAATCGAAATAAGCACGTTTGTTCTTTATGTAAATTTTACTCTCCATTTTCAATAATTGGATCACAAAGTTAGTTATCTCAATGATAAACTCATTATAATTGGGATTGAAAATCAGGATGCAGGCATTTCACATAAACAATCTCGGGAATTGCATAAATTTTAGATAAATTTATAGTCTGAAAGAATAAAGTACTTTTCGATATCCAGACCAATGGAACTGAAAAAACTAAATCTAATAACAATACTTGGACCTACAGCAGGAGGCAAAACCGGACTGGCAGCTCATCTTGCATTGGAAATAGATGGCGAAATACTTTCGGCCGATTCGCGACAGGTATACAGAAAAATGGATATTGGAACCGGAAAAGACTTATCAGAATATAGTATAAACGGTAGGTATGTGCCTTATCACCTGATTGATATAGTGGATCCCGGTTATGAATACAATGTTTTTGAATTCCAGAAAGATTTCATACATGCCTTTAAGGACATACGAAAAAGAAATAAACTGCCAATCTTATGCGGCGGCAGCGGTATGTATATTGAAGCGGTACTCGACGCCTACAAATTAATCCGCGTGCCAGTAAATAAAGATCTCAGGGAAAACCTGGAATCAAAAAGTATGGATGACCTAAGAAAGATTCTTTTTTCATATAAAACCCCACATAATCAAACCGATACGGAGAGTCTCAAAAGGATACTGCGAGCCATTGAGATTGCAGAATTTTATAAAAACGAGGGAGAACCTGAAGTTGAAACTCCAGACCTTAATTATATCATTCTTGGTGTAAAAAATGACAGAGAAACCCAGAGAAAAAAAATAACCGAACGGCTGGATTACAGGTTAAAGAACGGAATGATTGAGGAGGTGAAGGATTTACTCGAATCGGGAGTGGATCCTGAAAAGTTAATTTTCTACGGTCTTGAATATAAATATATTACATGGTATATAACAGGTAAGATTGATTACGAAACCATGTTTCAGAATCTAAACACCGCCATACATCAGTTTGGGAAAAGACAAATGACATGGTTTAGGAAGATGGAAAGACATGGTTTTAAAATTCATTGGATCGATGGACTGGCAAGTATGGAAAAAAAGCTTGCCAGAGCCAAATCAATTATATATTCCTGCGAGTCTAGTTAAAGTCGAAAGGGAAACATTTATACATCAGCACCATTGCCAGAAGAAAAAATATGTTTATTACAGTAAAGACAATATTGTAGTAAAATCTTACTTTTTTCACTTTTCTCCTCAACATTATCCCAAGGTTGGGAATGAAGAATGAAAGCATTATGATAATATAGCAAATTGAAAGTACCGTCCGGTCAGTCCCTAATGAAGTGTCGTCAGGGATAGATGCAAAGAACAAAATCAGATAAGCCAGAATTATAAACGCAATTAGAAAAAGAAGGTAAGAAACCTTAAGTAAAATTGTGCTTATGGGCCGCTTTTGATTAACACGGAAGGGTTTTAGTAAAACAATAGAAACAACAATTAAAAATGCAAAAACTGAAATAAAAATAAAATGCAGGAAGAAAGTCGTGAATTCATTCATATTCCGTGTTTTGGTTTTTTGTTACCCAAAAATATAAAAAAACAGGAAATAATCAAGTTTCTTATCAGCCTTAATATTCCCTGTTTTTAAAGTAATGCAAATTTTATTTTAAGTAGCTATCCAGCCAACCAAAGAATTCTCTTTGCCAGAGTATGCTGTTTTGTGGTTTTACTACAAAATGAGTCTCCTCAGGAAATATGAGCAACTTACTTGGGATACCCCTTAATTGCGCCGCATTAAAGGCTTGCAGACTCTCAGTATATGGAATTCTGAAATCATTTTCCCCCGTTATAATCATGATGGGTGTATCCCATTTATTTACATAAAGATGAGGCGAGAATTTGTAACTCTTTGGTTTCGGAACATCCCAATATGCTCCTCCCACATCATGATTGACAAAAAACATTTCTTCTGTTGAGGCATACATGGATTCGAAATTATATATACCGCAATGAGAAATAAATGTTTTAAATCTTCCTTCATGATGCCCTGCAAGATAAAATACTGAATATCCCCCATAACTGGCACCAATGGCACCTAATCTGTCAGCATCCACATAATCTTCCTTTGCAACATCATCAATGGCACTCAAATAATCTTTGATATTCTGGCCTCCATAATCGCCGGATATTTGCTCATTCCATTCCGATCCGAATGTAGGTAAACCTCTCCTGTTTGGTGCAACAATAATATAATCGTTTGCTGCCATAATCTGAAAATTCCAGCGAAATGAAAAGAACTGACTTACTGCAGATTGAGGCCCTCCCTGACAATATAAAAGTGCCGGGTATTTTTTTGCCGGGTCAAAATCAGGCGGATAAATTACCCATACCTTCATTTTCTTATTATCGGTAGTGGTAACCCAACGCTCTTCAAAATTTCCGAATTCAATGGCTTCATAAATATTCTTATTTTCAAAGCTAAGTTGCTCTTCTTCTGCGGTGGCCAGATCAACCGAGAAAATTTCTGTAGCCATAGACATAGACATTTTTTCACCGCTAATGAAACCATCACCCAGATGAAAATTGGTATAATTGTGATTCCCTTCTGTAATTTGCTTCACCTCTCTGGTAGCTATATCAATCACAGCAAGCTGATACGTTGCTTCAATGCCCGTTATAAAATAAATTGATTTATCATCGGCACTCCATACAAGATGCTCTGCATCCTGATCGAATTCAGGTGTTAAATATTCTTTTTTCCCGGTTTCCAGATCCATAACAAAAAGTCGGTTTTTATCTGCTTCAAATCCGGGAGTTTTCATGCTTTGCCAGGCAATTTTCTTCCCGTCATTTGAGAAGGAAGGATATTTATCATAACCGTTCATTCCTTTGGTAATATTCTCAGTTTCTGCAAGTTCAAGATCGTAAAGATAAATATCTGAATTCGTGCTTATAGCAAAATCTTTGCCCTTCATTTTCTTGCATGTATAAGCAATTTTAGTACCGTCCGGACTCCAGCAAATCTCTGCTTGATCAAAATAGGGTGAAAGTGGAGCATCCCATGGTTCATCGATCATAATGTCATTTCCGGGCAGTAATTTCCCATCCTTTATTTCTGCAATAAAGATATGACTGTAAGAATAGTCGTGCCATGAATTCCAATGCCTGTACATCAGATCATCTATTATTCTGGCATTAGCAAGAGGCAAGTCGGTATAAATATCATTAGCTGTCTGATCGAGTTTCACATCCTTTAAATAGAGAATCTTGCCACATTCAGGAGAATATTCGAAACCATTTATTCCTCCTTCGATGTTAGAAATCATGATTTTTGAAGTACCGTCAGGATTCATTTCCCATAGCTGGGTTTCGCCCGATTCCGCAGACAGAAAACCTATTTTGGTTCCATCGGGCTTCCAACGTTGATTAAAAGCGGAATGTTCTGCGTCGGTGAGTTTTACTTTTTCGCCTCCTTTAGCAGGCATGGAAAAAATATCACTGTGACTTTTATTTGTTTTAGCGTCATACCGGGTTACACCATAAATGATTGTGGTTGCATCCGGACTTAGTTGATGATCGCTTATTCTTCCAAATTTCCACAATATTTCCGGTGTGAGAACAGCATTTGAAATTTCGGTTTCAGTTAAGGCACCGGAAAAATCAGATACAATTCCGTCTGTTTCTGGTGTGTTGGTACAGGCGGTAAATATGAATAATATACTTACCAGGCCTGACCATAAATAATTCTTCATAATAGTTTATTTAATAAGTAAATTGGAATACTTGTTTCCATTTCTAATCATGTACGTTTTTCAAACGAACCAAATTAGGAATTAAATCAAGACATAATAACTGTTTCATTAAGCACTTTTACCGAAAACATGTCGAACTCAATGAAATGTTTTATATGAGCTTCTGTTAAAATTATATCGAATAATACCAGAAATTCCTTAGCTTAAAATGGTGTCGAATTGAATTATTAAAATATACAATCTCTTTTTTGTAGTAATTCTTAATTTATTTCAATTTCTCTTTAATCTTAAGTTCAAGTTCTTCAGCAAGTTCAGGATTATCTTTTAACAGGGCCTTCACAGAATCGCGTCCCTGACCCAATTTTGTATCGCCATAGCTAAACCACGATCCGCTTTTCTTAATTATTTCCTGCTCCACACCCAAGTCAACAATTTCACCCACTCTGGAAATACCTTCCCCATACATAATATCGAACTCAGCTTTTTTGAAAGGCGGGGCTAATTTATTCTTAACGATCTTAACCCGTGTGCGATTCCCGTTAATATCCTCACCTTCTTTTATCTGTCCAATTTTACGAATATCAACACGTACCGAGGCGTAAAATTTTAAAGCATTCCCACCGGTGGTTGTTTCTGGATTGCCAAACATTACACCGATTTTTTCCCTTAATTGATTAATAAAAATGCAAGTTGTATTTGTCTTATTAATATTAGCTGTAAGCTTTCTTAGAGCTTGCGACATCAGTCTGGCCTGGAGCCCCATTTTTGAATCTCCCATCTCCCCTTCTATCTCAGCTTTAGGCGTTAAGGCAGCTACCGAGTCAATAACAATTATATCTATAGCTCCCGACCTTATCAGGTGATCGGCAATTTCCAAAGCCTGCTCGCCATTATCGGGTTGAGAAATCAACAGATTTTCGGTATCGACCCCTAATTTCTGGGCATAAAATCTGTCGAAGGCATGCTCAGCATCAATAAAAGCAGCTATTCCTCCTGCTTTTTGAGCCTCAGCGATAGCATGTATTGCCAAAGTTGTTTTTCCCGATGACTCAGGACCATATATTTCAACAACCCTGCCTCTTGGATAACCATTAATTCCTAGAGCAACATCCACTCCCAGAGATCCCGAAGAAATATAAGCCACATCAACAATGGCATTGTCACCCATTCTCATTATGGCACCTTTTCCATAGCCCTTCTCAATCTTATCCATTGTTAGCTGTAAAGCCTTCAGTTTTTCCTTATTGACTTGTACTGATTTTTCGTTTGCTTCTTTTGTCATATCTTTTTTTTATTAGTTTTCAAAAATGATGTGGGTGCTTCCACTCCATAAATTCCTATGAATTATATCATAAAAACAACATCAACTACCCCTTAATGTAAAATTCACTCAAAAATCTGCGTCGTATGATCATTTGTTTTCACTTTTTCAATAATTTTCTCCACAAAACCCTCTTCTGAAATGATGAAAGTCTTTCTGATAATACCGTCGTATTCCTTACCATAATTCATTTTTCTTCCCCATGCATCGTATTTTTTGAGAATTTCCTTTTCAGTATCTGCAATTAAAGGAAAGGGAAGATTAAATTTATCAATAAAATTTTGGTGTTTTTCCTCAGAATCTGCACTAACTCCAACAACCGCATATCCCTTTGAGATAAATCGATCATAATTATCGCGCAGATCGCAGGCTTCAGCAGTGCAACCCGGGGTGTTATCCTTAGGATAGAAATACAAAACAAGCTTCTTTCCTTTAAACTGATCCAGACTTATAATTTTACCATTTTGTCCTTGCCCCTGAAAATGAGGCGCTTTATCTCCAACTTTTAACATAGAATACTATTTTTATTAACATGGGTAAATGTACAAATAATGCCCCAAAAACCCGTTAGTAACTTCATTGTTTATTAACAAAGTTTGAAGAATTTAATTGCTATTTTTAGGCCTGAATCATTAAAAAAAACAGGCCTTGCAAGACTTACATAAGAATTTCAAAACAGTAATGCTGATACTGGCACTACTAAGCGCCGCAGCTATAAATAATTACGCTCAAATTGTTGATCAGTCAAATACCAAGCTTAAAGAAAAAGCCTTTCAGGAATACACGGCTAAGGATTATTCAGGGGCATATCAAAGCTATAAAAAATTATTAAGTCAGTATCCTAAGGACGGGATGTTCAATTACTATTCCGGCTTATGTCTTTATTTTCAAAACAAAGACATTCCAAAATCAATAGAGTATTTAAAAATTGCATCCGGTAAGCCACAAGTTCCTTCCGATGTGTTTTATTACCTCGGTTTTGCCTATAGAAAAAACTATATGTTTAAGGAATCTAAATCTGCATTTTTAAAATATAACTCTGTAGCCACCCGTGCTGAGATAAAAGAATTAATACCTGCCAGAGAAGCTGAAATGTCGGGCAATGCAATGACTTACACCTTAGAATACAATCCATACGAAATAATTGCAGGTTCCTTTATTTCTTTTTCCGACAGTTTAGCCTTTAGTCAGGTTAGCGGAAAAGGCGGCACACTTTCAAAACGAAAAGATGCTTTACTTTTTGGAGATGTGGAGGAAAATGATTTTAGCTCCTTTATATTTCTTCCCAAAGATGTTAGCAGAGGAAGTATTGTATATTTTTCATCTTACGGAAAATCAAAAAAGAAAGGTCTGGAGCTGTACCGGGTGAAAAAAATAAATGGGAAGAACTGGGGTGAACCCGAAGCTCTTGATGAACTGAATACAGAATATGACGAAATAATGCCCTATTTTGATCCGGTAGGTAAAGACTTATATTTTGCTTCCAAAGCCTATAACAGTATTGGGGGTTTTGATGTGTTTAAGTCTCATTACGATGAAGAACGTAACAGCTGGAGCCAGCCTGCCAGTCTGGGATTTCCGATTAACAGTCCGCAAAATGAATTTCTGGCTATGCCCGGTTCTGACCTGGGTACCATAATGGTTATAACCGACAGGCAGGGATTGGATGATAGCTATGCCGTGTATAAATTGAAAATCAGCGAGCCTAAAAAATCACTTGCATCGGCTAGCAACGAGGAATTAAGCAGAATTGGCAATTTTGGAGGCATAAGCTATGTAAAGATTAAAAATGATGATGTAAAAGAAGATATCAAAGAGCTTGAAAAGGAGAAAGTTGTTGAAATGCCGGTAGAAAAAACTCAGCCTGCGGAAATAACTGAGAAAATAGCAGTTGAAATCAATCCTTTTGATCAAAATGTTTATACGGCCCTGTCATACCAGGCAAAATCCGATTCCCTTAGCCAGCTGGCAAAAAAGACAAGGCTGGAAGCGAAAGATATCAGCGATCCGGATGAAAGATGGAGTATTCAAAAGAAAATAATTGAATGGGAAAGTTTATCCGTTGAATACCAGGAAAAAGCCAATCAATCATTTACTCATTTGGATGAAAAGCAGGAAATTATTAAGGATGAAGTCCCTTCTGAGATTCAGGAAAAAACGGTTATAAACGATATTACCGTTTACCAATATTCCGATGAAGTTGTGAATAAAGAACTTAATAAAGAAGTGGTCAAAGCAGAAATTTCCACGTCTGATTTTGATGTAAGGCAGGAGCCGGGCGAGGTGGTGTCTGAAAAAAGCAAAACTGAAAACCATCTTAATCGTTTTGTCATCTTAAGTTCTTCACCTTATAACTCAAACAATCCTGTACCTGTTGATGTAAAACTTCCCGAAGGGCCTTTTTACAGAATTCAGCTGGGCGCCTTCAGCAATACAGTTTCACCGGAAGTTTTCGGCGGGCTATCTCCATTAACCGCAGAAAGTATTGAAGGAAAAAACATAACACGGTATTTTGCCGGCAAATTCAGTCGGTACAGCGAAGCATCAGAAGCCTTAACAAAAGTAAAAAGTGCCGGATTCAAAGATGCTTATATCGTTGGTTGGTATGACGGAGAGAAAATGTCGCTCGACAGGCTAAGGGAGTTTGAAAAGCGGGAGTAGGCTTGTGAGTGATCTCAGGTAACCATCGGGAGAAAGTCTATCTAAATAGATTTAATCAATAAGAAAAGAGTTGCGCACTTGATTTGTGATGAATTGAAAGATTTCTGCAAATAAATTTTCTATTGTATTTACTTCCAAAATATCCTTGCCAATTTCAATTATTTTCATAAATTTGAGTAATTCAATTATTCAATATGACAGAAAGAGTTGAAAAAAAGTCTTTTAACGAAAATGCCGGGTCCTCAAATAAAAAAGACGCTGTATTAATGCTGTTTAATGATGATGTAAATAGTTTTGACTATGTTATTGAAAGTCTTGTTGAAGTTTGCTTTCACACAAATATACAGGCAGAACAATGTGCATTGATAACTCATTATAAGGGTGTTAGCGAAGTAAAAAAAGGCTCTGAAGAAATTCTTAAAGAAATGGAGATTGAGCTTATAAACAAAGGCCTGAAAGCCAGTATTAAATAAAATACCTTTCTATGATTGGCATAATAGTACTAATTCTTCTGGGAATACTGCTTTTTCTTCTGGAATTCTTAATTATTCCGGGGACAACAATTGCCGGCATTGGCGGATTGATTTTAATGGCGAGCGGTATTTATTTGAGTTTTGAAAATTACGATTCCACTGTTGGATTAATTGTATTGGGAGCCTCTCTGTTAGTTTCCATTTTAATTCTGGTACTAGCCCTCAGATCCAGAACCTGGAAAAAAGTTATGCTCGATACTAAAATTGACAGTAAAGTAAATATGGGACCTGAGGCTGGCTCCATTTCGCCCGGAGATAATGGAATTGCTATTACACGATTAGGTCCGATTGGCAAAGTCAAAATAAATGGTATTATTATGGAGGGCAAATCTCTTGAAGGATACGTTGATGCAAACACAAAAATTGAAGTAATAAAAATAATTGGAGCACAAGCTCTTGTCAAACCTTTAAAATAAATATTATGCAGGAAATTTCATTGATAATTATAATTGTCGCGTCCATTATCGGACTCTGGATTATCTTCTACTTTATCCCCATCGGTCTCTGGTTCCAGGCATTGGTTTCCGGAGTAAGAATCTCTCTTCTTCAACTCATTTTTATGAGATGGCGGAAAGTTCCTCCCGGAATAATTGTAAGATCTATGATTGAAGCAAGTAAAGCAGGTATTGATTTGCTCCGAAACGACCTTGAGGCCCATTATTTGGCAGGAGGACGTGTTGAGCGCGTGGTTCACGCACTGGTTTCGGCTAGCAAAGCAAATATTGACCTTTCATTTAAAATGGCTACAGCTATTGATCTCGCGGGACGGGATGTATTTGAGGCTGTTCAAATGTCTGTTATTCCAAAGGTTATAAATACCCCCCCTGTAACAGCTGTTGCGAAAGATGGTATTCAACTTATAGCAAAAGCCAGGGTTACTGTCAGGGCCAATATCAAGCAACTGGTTGGTGGTGCCGGTGAAGAAACTGTTTTAGCCAGGGTTGGGGAAGGAATTGTATCCTCAATTGGATCTGCTCACAATCATAAAGCAGTGCTCGAGAATCCCGATGCCATCTCAAGGGTGGTGCTCGAGAAAGGTCTTGATGCAGGAACTGCTTTTGAGATACTTTCCATTGATATTGCCGACATCGATATAGGTAAAAACATTGGTGCTGCACTTCAGATGGATCAGGCCAATGCCGATAAAAATATCGCTCAGGCAAGAGCTGAAGAAAGAAGAGCAATGGCCGTTGCCCTTGAACAGGAAATGGTAGCCAAAGCTCAGGAAGCACGCGCAAAAGTAATAGAAGCCGAAACCTTGATACCGAAAGCAATTGCTTATGCTTTTGAAAAAGGTAATCTGGGTTTAATGGACTATTACAAGCTTAAAAATATTGAAGCTGACACAGGTATGAGAGACAGTTTCTCCAAACCTCAGGCTAAACCAGGCTCGAAAACCATTGGAGATGATGAAAACAAATAAATAAAAAAGAAAAGTAAAAGGGTGACTTATTGTAATTGCATTCAAAAGCAGGCATAGAGTCACCCTTTTTTAATTGAAATATATTAAACACAATTATTTTCGATTCAGAGTTTGTCAATCCAACTCAATTTTATACTTTTGCTGATCAAAAAAATAAAGGAGCATAATTCCTTTTTTAGCGAATGACATTTTGAAAAAGCTTTAATAAGCCAAATACCAGGAGAGGTGGGAGAGTGGCTTAATCCACCAGTTTGCTAAACTGACGTACTCGTTTAGGGTACCGGGGGTTCGAATCCCCCCCTCTCCGCAAGTTAAAAGCCTTGCTGCATGGAATGCAGCAGGGCTTTTTCTTTATATGGATTTTTGAAAATTCCTTTTTCAAAAATCCGTATAAAGAAAAAGACCATAGCGACCAACGGGAGCGCAGGGCTTAAGACTTGCAGGTTCAACCAAAAGGGATCACACAGTAATCCCAAACAGAAAATTCCTTTTTCAAAAATCCGTATAAAGAAAAAGACCATAGCGACCAACGGGAGCGCAGGGCTTAAGACTTGCAGGTTCAACCAAAAGGGATCACGCAGTAATCCCAAACAGAAAATTCCTTTTTCAAAAATCCGTATAAAGAAAAAGACCATAGCGACCAACGGGAGCGCAGGGCTTAAGACTTGCAGGTTCATCCAAAAGGGATCACACAGTAATCCCAAACAGAAAATTCCTTTTTCAAAAATCCATATAAAGAAAAAGACCATAGCGACCAACGGGAGCGCAGGGCTTAAGACTTGCAGGTTCATCCAAAAGGGATCACACAGTAATCCCAAATAGAAAATTCCTTTTTCAAAAAACCTCAAGCATAAGAGATTATATCACCAATTATAATATAAAAAATATAGTCCAATTAATTTGAAAATGTAAAACACTATTGTATTTTTACATAAAATATGAATAAACACTATTGTATAATATCATGGATAGGGAAATAACACAATATTTAAAAGAATGGAAAATCCGTAAAGACCGGAGTCCATTAATCCTTAGAGGAGCCAGGCAAGTTGGTAAAACTTATATAATTGAGGAATTTTCCAAAACAGAATTCAAAAATTGCCTTAAGCTTAATTTGGAGGAAAAACCAGAACTTAAAAAAATATTCTTCAATAATGATGTAAAACGGATTTTAACTGAACTTACAATTTTATTTAATGAAGATATTAGTTATGGAGATACTTTATTATTTATTGACGAAATACAAACTTGTCCGGATGCCATTCAATCACTAAGGTATTTTAAAGAAAAAATTCCCTCGCTTCATGTTATTTGTGCAGGATCTTTGCTTGACCATACTTTAAATGAAATGAAATCGTCAATGCCTGTAGGTCGGGTTGAATTTTTGAACATGTATCCCATGAACTTTAAAGAGTTTTTGGTAGCGATTAACCAGGAAAAGCTTGTGTCATATTTCGAAGAATTTGATTTCAGTTTCCCATTTAGTGAAGTTATTCATAACCAAATCTCTCAATACCTTCGCTATTACTTTTTTATTGGTGGAATGCCGGCAGCGGTAAAGACTTATGCGGAGAATGACAAACTATCAGAAATTCAGCGAAAACAAAACGATATCCTAACTTCCATTCAATACGATTTTGCAAAATATGGAACCAGAAATCAGCAGGAATACATGCAAATAGTTTTTAAATATTGCGGCCGCAATCCTGGAAGGAAAATCAAATACAGCAACATTGACAAGGAAATAAGGTCAACAATATTAAAGGATTCAATAAAAAAATTGGAGCTTAGCAGGATTATACACACTGTAAAACACAGTAATGCAAATAAAGTCCCTCTCACAGAACATGTAAAGGAGGGTATTTATAAAACCATTTTTATGGATATCGGTTTTGTGAATCAATTTAATCAAATAGATCTAATCGCCCTCGAAAATTTGGTTACAGCCAATGAGGGAATACTTGCAGAACAATTTATTGCCCAGGAATTATTAACAATTCAAAAGGCATATTTAAGCCCTGAATTGTTTTATTGGTCCAG